>NZ_AUCC01000006.1 GCF_000429565.1 Arsenophonus nasoniae DSM 15247 | reverse complement strand
CGATTGCGGTTTATGAGTGCGGAAAAAGGAATACACGCCGTCACTTTACTGTCAGAAAGGCGGGATAAAATGGTCAAAAAACGATGGTTACAAACCGCAGCCTAGGAGCAGTGTGCCTATTATTAGGCTTTTAGATGATAATTTAACCGAATTACTGTTCTCATGGTTAATCAACGAGAAAACTGTCAGAATTTAATAGAAATATTAAGTTCAAAACACCTCCATTAATGCCTTACTGTATTGATTGAGATTCCTAACCATGAACCCGATGGCATTATTCCACAATCCCGACAGATAGTTATTAAAGATAATGATCCTGACACAGCAGGAAATAACACATTAGCTTTAATAACAATCGAATTATACTAGCTTAATATGAGTTTCCGTTATTAGAAAAAATTTTAAACCTATTATAAATAATAGGTTTTTACTAATCCTGAATTCAATAACCTTTTTACTGATTAGATATTACTATTTATTTAAATAATAGTTTTATTTTTAATAAATTTTATTATTCAAATAATGATAAACAATTATTTAATTTGTAATAAGATAAAAATTTATGCTTATAACAAGAAAACTTTTCTTATGCCCTTTTAGCATATCAAAATGATAAATTAAAAAATTATTTTTCCCTGCTTCATTAACATTAATTTATTTAATTATTAAATTCCTTTTATAACATATTTTAGTTATAAAAAAACTTCTTCCATTAATTTTGCAAAACAATTATCAGAATGAAAATAACTTAATTCTCATTACTTAACTAGCAAAAAAAATATTCATTAATTTTAATTATCTTAAATAAAATTTATTATGTTAAATTTTTTATTCGCTAAATAAGCGAAATAATAATGATAAATCATCTTTTACAATATGGAGCTTAACAATGAAAGAACATAAATTTATTATAAAATTTAATAAATCTGTTATCCAAGAAAGAAAAGATAATAATAAATTAATTTTAAAACCTGCTGTGTTAAAAGATAGCTTTCTAAATAACTTTAATTATTATTCGATTGTTGATGATGATTTAATCACAATGAAAAACCAGCTAATCAATTGCCAAAACCTTACTGGTATTTGCTATATTGAAGAAGCGGACAATATGCCATTGGAAGAACTACAACGTTTAGTGGATAAAATAAATAGTCATGATTGTGTTGAATATGCCTATATTGAACATACCGATACACCACCGCCATTTAGGCCATTATCAGATCATAAGCCAGGACAAATTTACAATACGCCTAATTTTAATCCCCTCCAGGGCTATCAAGGTGGAACAACTACAGATCATATAGGTATTGATATCGAGTATGCCTGGTCACTTGGTATCACAGGACAAGGGATCCGCTGTGCAGATATAGAAGGAGGATTTGATTTTAACCATGTTAATTTACAAAGAAAAAGTTTTATTAATCTTTCACCTGAATATCCGTTTAAAAATGAACATGGTACTGCAGTTGCTGGAATAATGTACGCCAAAGATATGGGATTGGGGATAAAAGGATTAGTACATGGCGCAGATATTTTTTATGGCGTTTCGGAAGCGCCAGCCGGGCGCGTTAATGGAATTGCTAAAGCATTAAAATATTTAAGGCCCGGAGATATATTTATCTACGAATTACAATCTATGGGCCCACGTAATAAATATGTTCCCGCCGATTACCAAAAAGCAGTTTGGGATATCACAAAAGCAGCCACAGATGCAGGTATTATTGTCATTATGGCAGCCGGCAATGGCGCTGAAGATTTAGATCATAAATTATACAATGAATATAGAAACCGTAATGACGATGGCGATAACGGTGCAATTCGTGTTGGTGCGGGGGATAAAAAATACCTGATACCAACAGATTTCACCACTTATGGCAGCATGATACATGTACAAGGATGGGGTCTAAATGTCGTCACAACCGGCTATAACGATCTATACGATAGCGGTGAGCATCATAATTATACCCATACTTTCTCGGGTACATCATCTGCTACACCGATTGTTGCATCCGCTGTCGTGGCGATCCAGTCATGGTATAAACAGCATATTGGTGATGTCATTAAACCAAAAGACATGCGTGCACTTTTAATCGAAACAGGCACACCACAAGGGTTTCATCAAACTAGCAATAGATGGTTAAATATTGGCCCATTACCTAATGTACGCCGAGCAATTAATACGCTAAAGAGGCGTTTACAATAAATAAGCGTTAACCATGCGTTATTAATAACGAAATAGATTGCCATTTAGCAAATTAACTTAAAACCAGATCGCAAACTTTCTTTTTAACTGATCAAGATCTGGTTTTTTATCGCATTATCTAAAAATAGCAATATTAAATACTATATAAAATGGCAAATAACATAAAAAAAAAGCCAGTTTAAACTGGCAAACATATCAAACACAACACCAGGGAAAGTCTCTATCTAACAAGAATAAAATGAACAAATAAGGCGTAGAAATTGCAAGGACTAATTAGAGAATAGGTTAAAAATAATTATTTTCTATCTTTATTGATGATAATATGAGGCATATCAAAAAAACAGCCATATCTATTAACGTTAATGAAATAATATAACTAATAGTTATATCTATAAATTAACCTTAATTAACTGAATTACAATATTTTTTTAAAATTTTTTGCTATAATGCTTTATTATTACTCGCAAGATGACAACCCGTTGCAAAATGAAAATAGGTCTTTTTTATGGCTCCAGTACCTGCTACACCGAAATGGTTGCAGAGAAAATCCAATATAATCTAGGTGAAGAGTTAGTTGATTTATATAATATTAAAGATATTTCGCCGCAATTAATGGAAAATTATCAAATCTTAATTTTAGGTATTCCTACTTGGGATTTTGGCGAACTACAAGAAGATTGGCAAACAATTTGGGATGAACTCTGTTCGTTAAATCTCGCCGGCAAAATTGTATCCCTATATGGTTTAGGTGATCAAATTGATTATGGCGATTGGTTTCTTGATGCACTAGGTATGCTTTATCAACAATTATCCAGAATGCAAGTTAAATTTGTCGGTTTTTGGCCAACAACAGGCTATAACTTTAGCAGCCTTAAACCATTAACCACTGATGGTAACCAGTTTGTCGGGTTAGCGCTTGATGAAACCAACCAATTCGAGCAAACAGACGAACGAATAGAACAGTGGTGTATGCAAATATTAAATGAAATAGAAGCCTTATTATAAGGCTTCTATTTCATATCAAATATCAGGGTACTGCAACAGCAATTGATTTAAATTCCGCCATTCCTCTTCTGGCATACTATCTGAAGCAATCCATAACCGAATCCGCTTATTACATTGCCATGAACGAAGAGTAAGTTTTACACCAAAAAAACAAAACCAAGGTTTTTTAACAATCAGCCATTCGCTTTTTTTCCACTGTATCTTATTACCATTAAGTAAAACTATGCTACCTTTACAACGACTAATATTTTTTTGACTCCTTACCCAACTTGCCACAATCAATAAGGTCGCTATCAACCAAGTGACCAGATTATTTGGTGGCCAAGATGAAAAGAAAACTAACAAGCCAATTCCCACATGAACACCCGTTGAAAAAAGCTGCGTCAGCCACGAAACATTGATATTAAATTTCCAAAGAACCACGTTGTTTATTTCTACTCTGTATCAATTGAATCATATGATAAAGACCATCATCATCAGGACGCCCATGATTCATCAACCAGTTGAACAAATCAGGATCTGCACACTCTAGTAAACGAACAAACAGACATTTCTCATCCTCTGTGAGTGAATCATATTCATACTCAAAAAAAGGCATAATGGCGATGTCCAACTCACGCATTCCTCTGCGACATGCCCAGTGGATCCTGGGTTTATGATTGATATCCATAAGATAAAATAACCTTAAATACTTTTGTGAATAATTTTTGTTTCCATATCAGAATTTAGCGTAGCAAATTCTAATCAATATCGAAATGATTTAAGTAACATTTTTGTAAAAACCACAACTAATCACTAACTAAAAACTTTATATAGAAAAATTATTCGACATAAACTTTGTTAGTTAATTTTGATAATATTACTTGCTTTGTCAGCTAGCTATTTTACCATTATGACTACTCTTATCCAGGTTACTAACGGATGAACACATGATAAGCCTAAATAAATTTACACCCACGATTGGCAAAACAGAGCATCAATTACCACTAACCTTAATGACACTTAACGACTGGAGTTTCATCACAGCAACAGGAGTCGATGCCGAAAAATATTTACAGGGTCAATTAACCGCCGATATTACCACGTTAACGCCACAACAACATATACTCACCGCCCACTGTGATGCCAAAGGAAAAATGTGGAGCACACTACGTTTATTTCATTATAACGAAGGCTTTGGTTATATTTTACGTACCAGCGTGGCAGCAAAACAACTGAGTGAACTGAAAAAATACGCAGTTTTCTCGCAAATAACACTCAGCCAACAGCCTAATATTATGTTGTTAGGTGTTGCCGGCCAAGGGGCTCGCGACAGATTAAACAACCACTTTTCTCAATTACCCGATCAGGAAAAAGCAGTTATACATCTTGAGCAAACGACTTTACTACACTTTAGTGTACCATCCGAACGTTTTTTAATTGTTACCGATAGCGCGACTGCTACTGAATTGACAAAGCATTTCCCCCAGCATGGTGATAGTCAGCAATGGCTAGCTTTCGATATTGCCGCCGGTATTGCTAATATTGATGTTGAGAATAGTGAACAATTTATTCCACAAGCCGTTAATCTACAAGCATTACCCGCCAGCATCAGTTTTCACAAAGGCTGCTACAGCGGGCAGGAAACGGTCGCTCGAGCAAAATATCGCGGTGCCAATAAGCGCGCCATGTTTTGGTTAGCAGGGACAGCAAATACGTTGCCAAAAACCGGAGAAGCTATTGAATGGAAAATCGGTGATAACTGGCGGCGCACTGGAACAGTATTGGCTGCTGTTAATTTAGCAAAGGGTTTTATTAGTGTTCAAGTCGTTATGAATAATGATATGGCTAAAGAGAGTGTTTTCCGTGTGGCCGGAGAAGAACAAAGCCAACTGACTATTCAACCCTTGCCTTATTTATTGACGGAAGAGGAATAGCATATCCGTTGGTTGCTAATAAATTTATTCAGTTGAGCACTTTTCATATAGCAAAACGGGTGTTTTGAAAACAACGCTATTATAAAATTGGTGCTTAATTAAGTTATTTTATTCATTTCATCGGTAAAAACCAAAGCAGCATCACAATTGCTGACTATAGCATTACAGTTTAATGATCCAAAATGACTTTCATTAACGCGTTGATTTCACCATTACTTCAGTCAGCTGGTTAATATTAGATAGTTTGAAGAGACGTATCTGTTTTACTTCAATTTCTTTTCAATGTAAAACCTTTAATAACTCTATAAAAAGTTTTGGGTATGACTTGCCAATTTCTGTTGCTTGATAATAAGGAGCCGTCAATATAGCAGTAATTTCACCCTCCTTGTGCTATTTAGCATGCAAACTACGATCTAATGTGTTTTTCCTGTTGTTATCTATTTTCATGACCATAAGCAACGCGAAATTTATTCGCAACTACTGCAAATTGCACTAATGTTATTTAGTCTGGCTATTTACTATCAAACCTGAGGCAACGTTATTATTAATATTAAACACATATATGCTATATAAATTATTTTGTTTAATAATTTTAATAATTACAAAGATATATATTTTAGATCATAACAACCTGATACTTGCATAAAGTCATGAATGCTTATCGGAAAATAACGCTAAATCATAAAATAATAATTCGCGACATAACAGAATAATATTCATCCCTACATCTCTTTCACATCATTCTCACTTTGATTAAATTGGACTAAAATAGGCAAGAAACCAATAACAATAGCGCTAAGATATAGCTCTAGCGCTATTATTACTGGTATGAGAAAAAATATCGGTTATTGCTGTTAATTCATTTTTAATATTGGAGTAATTACAGTTGCAAGGGAAATAATAGCTTCTGATTCTGTCTGAATAATATTACTCATTATTGCTACTACGCTTTCATTACTAGCAGTAAAAGTAACTGTAGCATCAGTCAAAATATTAGCTATTTTGTCAATATTATCTACCATTTGTAGTGCTGATTCGGTTATCTCCTTTACGAACAATTTATCAAGTTCATCACCAAAAACACAATCTGTCATTAATGGTTTAGAATGTGAATATGATTGAAACAATTCGTCTAGAGATTCATCTGATGTTTTACCATAATTGTTAGTTTGAGAAGTAATTATACTTTCCTTGATTAAATAACAGTATAAATCTTACATACAAAATAGTGTTACAAAACATAACAATAAATCTTGCTCTAATGATACATTACCTAACTATATAAGTAACAATCAATTACTGCTTAGATAACTTTAAATTTAAATTCGATATTATTTCTATTAGTTACTTTATAGCATTTATAAAATTTATTAATAATTATTTTTTATATTACAAATACACTGATTACTATTTTTTATATACTACCAATCTATACATGATTTATGATTTGTTTTTTTAGGTAGCATATTATGCTGTGTCAACCAATCAGAAAGAACAACAAATCGAAGACCAATAATTAGCTTTATATCATCATGAGATAACGTCGAATTTAAAAATTTAAGTTCTATTTTTGATATCTCAATTTTCTGCTCTGATTCCTCAACAGGCTTATATTTTTTGTTCTCTTCATCATAAGATATTTTTATTTCAGCTGAATATAAATATAATCTTATAACATTAGATTCTGAGCTTAATACAGTATGAGTAAACAAAATACCATTATTTTTGTCAGTAATATTCGAAATAGAATGATTTACCAGTGTCTTTAATGATGAATTGATATATTGTTTTACTTGCTCTGATATATTTTGATATTGCTGTAATACTTTTTCTAATATATCTTTATAATTATTATTATCATAATAAATTTTATGATTAGATGAAGTTTCGACTAGAAACATACTACTAGATAAGAGTATTGAAAGATATTTATGGTAATTTTCATCATTATTTTTTTTATTTGGATCAAGCGGATCCCAATCACAAATTTCCTTAATAAAAGAGAGATAAGATGTTACAAAGTGTTGTGGATAATCAGTTAATGTTGATAATAATTTTTCTATTTCATTATTACTATGCATCTCTTTTAATAAATATTCTTCTGCTAATACCTTTTCTATATCATTACCAACGGCAATTGCTCCACTAGTCACTAAATCTGATTTTGAATGTTCATTTTTAATTATATAGTTATTAAGAATAGAATTATATGCACCACTAAGAATTGAATATAATTTTTTATCTTTAAATATTTTCATAAAATATCCTTTTTTATTAGGATGTAATATGGTCAAGAATAATTAATTTTTACGCTTAACAGTAAGTAAAAATAAGAAAAGATGAGATTTATTATTTATTACCAAAACAGTAGTTCATTACTTCTTTATTATCTTTTGCTTTTGTTTTCATTTTTCTTATCCATTCTTCTAAATCACTTCTGGTCGTATCAAGTAGAATTTCAGCAATTTTCTTGTCATAAATAAAAGTATGCATTTTTAGCACAATACTTTTTATTTGTATGCGAGAAACATATTTATCCGTAGGCTCACTTTTAGTTTTGCCTGTCTGTCTTTCAAATAGAATATGCGAAGAATTTATATAAAATTTGACATCATCTTTATTTGCCGATGCGATAACACCTTGGGTAAATAATACACTGTCATTTTTTTGTTCAGAATAAGATAATGCAGCTTTAGCTAACTGAGTAACAGAATTTTTAATTTTCTGCTTATCAGCACCAGTAATACTATCATATATATCCACAATCTTATCAATGAGATCATCATAATTCTCTTCTCGATAATTAAGATCAAGTAACTTATCTTCTTCCACCATCATTAGCACATTTTTTTTCATTTCTTCGGCATAAGTTATATATGCTTCGGAATTACCTGGCATGCTAGCTTTTTGTGGATCATAACCAATACCACCCATTGCTATGGTACTTATAATAGCAAGACCATTGGCTGGCGATTCCGCTAATTTTTCGGCTGTAATATCCGTTGATTTTCCATCTCTAGTCATTTCATTAAGTTGTTGAGCAATAATCAAATCTTTATCTTGATGAGCGCCAATAATATCCCCTGTCGATACTGTAAGTTTTGAGTCATTAACATAGTCTTCGTTTAATGATGCAGATACTGGTTTTAACGATTTAATCCAATCAATTAGTTTTTTATATTGCTCTTCCATATTTATTTCACTCATAAACACTCCATATTTATTAATGATAAATTTATATAAATAATATTCATTTTAAGCTAGCAAAAATAATCTAATAAAAACATTTAAATTTAAATAAATAAGACAATTACCCTACAATTGCTATAAAAACTCAATCCGCTGATCACCAACATCATATTTTATTCTGCTGTTTATTTTAATTTGCATTTTATCACGAATAATTACAATGTAATCAATAACAACTGTCATTAATTATATCTGATTTTATTAAATTGAAATAATTGATTAAAGTAGTATTTATCTAATTATGTTCGTTGCCATTTTATTATTGTTTATCTACTAATTTTTAATAAAAAAACGTAAAAAATAAAATAACTTTAGTTAATTAATGCTTTGCCATAACGAACAAAGCTAGGTTTTACAACCTGGACTGGCATCTCATGTTTTTTTATTTGCACAACTGCTTGCATGCCAATATTCAATGGTACTCGTGCTAACGCAATACTCAACCCTAGGGTTGGCGAAAATGTGCCACTGGTGATGATCCCTTGACACAACTTACCTGCCGTATCAATAAAACGAACCGGTAAATCAGCCTGCAATGTCCCTCTATCACGCATCACTAAACCAACCAATTTTTCTGTACCTACCTGACGTTGCCTTTCTAACGCCTCTCGTCCGATAAAATCGCGCTCTTCCGGCTGCCAAGCAATTGTCCATTCCATATTAGCAGCCAGTGGTGATACCAATTCATTCATTTCTTGTCCATAAAAATTCATCCCCGCTTCCAGACGAAGAGTATCACGCGCCGCCAATCCTGCCGGCTTAATATTTAAATCAAGTAATTTTTGCCAAAAATTGACAGCTTGCTCTTTCGGTAGTGCTATCTCATAACCTAATTCGCCGGTATAACCTACAGTAGTAATAAACCAGTCATTGATCTGTTTACCATGAAAAAGTGGCATATTAATAACCGCGATTTTCTGTTGTTCATCAAGCAGAGATTGCACTTTTTGTTGCGCATCTGGCCCCTGTATCGCAATGAATGCCAAATCATCACGTACCTGCACATCAATTAGATAATTTTTAATATGTTCATTGATCCAAGCTAAATCTTTTTGCCGCGTGGCGGAATTAGCAATTAAACGATAGTAGTCATCATCAAAATAGTAGACAACTAAATCATCGATCACGCCGCCAGAAGCATTTAACATACCAGTGTAGAGCGCTTCACCGGGCTCTTTCAGTTTTGCTACATCATTGGCTAATAAATAACGTAAAAAATCTCGACACAATTCACCATGTAGATCAATAATTGTCTGATAAGAAATATCAAACATGCCAGCGGCCGTACGAACAGCATGGTGTTCATCAATTTGAGAGCCATAATGCAATGGCATCATCCAACCATGAAAATCAATCATCGTTGCATTGCACGCCAAGTGCTGATCATATAATGCAGTCTGTTTTACCGTCATTGCTTTGTATTCCTCATTAATAGGTATAGACAAATTAAGTTGTTAAATCAAAATACCTATGGATGGAGGTAACACATTAACCCTAAAAAGAGCCGCGACATGGCAAAATAATAGACAAACTTACTGAATTAATTGAAATAACTATTCAAGCCGGCAGAATTATTTCCTATAAAACGATAGATTAGGAAGAATGCAGCGATAATTTACACTATCTCTGAGGAGTTTGTCGTCACCTTTGCTAACCATTCAGGCATATCATGTGATCCTAACGCATAACTTAGCAACTTTGGTTTTATGCCTGGTACTTTATTCGTCAACAGTAATCCAACATCACGAATCATTTTTTTGATTGGATTATGGCCTTCAAATAATTGGCGCAACCCCTGCATACCAGCCAACATCATTACAGCGCTATATTTACGTTTACGTTCATAACTTTGTAGATAAAGATACTGCCCAATATCTTTACCTGCGCTATTTAAACGTCGTAATTGCCCAATCAACTCTGCAACATCCATAAAGCCTAAATTTACCCCTTGCCCTGCTAAAGGATGTATCGTGTGGGCTGCATCACCTATTAAGGCGATACGTTGACCGGCGAAATTTCGTGCATACTGGCCAATCAGTGGAAAAATCTGCCGCTCACTAATTAACTGACAAAAACCGAGGCGCATATCTAAAGCTACGCTTAACTCTTTTTCAAAGGCAGAAACTTCTAAATCCAAGCGTCTATGCGCTTGCATTGCCGGCATTGACCAAACAATTGAGCAAAGATAAGGATCGTGTAACGGTAAAAAAGCTAAAATGCTATCGCTATGAAAAGATTGACGAGCAGTATGTATATGGGGCAGCTCAGTTCGAATGGTGGCGATTAATGCCGTATGTTCATAATCCCAAAAGCTAAGTGGAATATCCGCTTTTTCCCTTAGCCATGATTTTGCCCCATCCGCACCAACAACTAACCTTGCCGTCAACATCTGCTCATTATCAAAAGTCATAAATACTTCATTCTCACCCCAAGCAACTTTTTTCAATCTACTCTCTGTGAATAAGGTAATATCTGTGCTTGATTGAGCCTGTTGCCATAAAGATCCGCGCATAATCGAATTTTCAATGATATGTCCGAGACCGGGTAAATAATGATCCTGGGCATCAAATTCAATATGACCAAAGCTATCCTGCTGCCAAACCTCCATGTGCTGATAACTACCAACTCTTTTTTGCACGATTGTTTGCCAAACGCCTAAATGATCGAGTAATTTCTGACTCGCTGCATTAATAGCGGACACTCTAAGCGAAGGAGTCTGTTGCGGATCAAATTGATGATGCGGGGGTGAATTTTCAATAATGGCAATCCTCATACCACTGCCGCTCAATCCACAAGCTAGAGCAAGGCCAACCATACCACCACCCACAATAACCACATCAAACGATTGCATAGTTAAAATATTCCTTCTTAAATAGCTAGAGATGAAACGATCGCCCCATTGCTTGGTGGGCTAAAATGTCACGCATAAGTGGTAGTGTTTCCATTGCCATTAATCCAACATTACGGCAGATAGCAAAAAACAAATGATTATTTGAAAATAAATGAACCAGATTATCGGTTAACTTTATGGTGCAATGTCTATCATCACAACGCTGCATTTGATACTGACTAAGAACTGAATAAGCCCCCATATCACCACCATAATTGCCTACTTCACTAATTATCGTGGCAAGAAGCATGACATCACGCATCGCCAGATTAAACCCCTGACCGGCAATAGGATGTAAAGTTTGTGCCGCATTGCCAACCAAGACTAATCGATGGCTTATAACTCTTTTTGCTTGAGAAAGTGTCAATGGAAAACAGTAACGCTCGCTAACAGCCTTAATTTCACCTAACCGCCAGCCAAACCATTTTTGTAGTTCTGCCATAAATTGGTCATTATTCCATTGCATAATATGCTGCTGGTTTTCCAACGGATGACACCAAACCAATGAACTACGCCCTTTAGTCATAGGTAACATTGCCAGCGGGCCATATTGAGTAAAACGCTCAAAAGCTCGACCATGTGGCGCAATACTGGTCAAAACATTAGCAATAATTGCACACTGTTGGGATGAATCTCGCTGCCATTCAATTTGACTGGCCTTACCTATCATTGAATCGCTGCCATCAGCAGCAACTAATAACTGTCCAGTTAGAACTTTACCCGTCGTTAATTTGACTGATACCTGCTCAATCGTGCGCTCAACAGAGATGACTTCATCTGGACAATATAACTCAATATTTGGCGCTTTTTTAAGCTGTTCAAATAAGTAATTTCCCGCATCATGTAATTCAACCACATAACCGAGTGCAGGCAGGCAATAGTCTTTAGCGTGTATATTCACTGCGCCAGCATGGCCATATTCAGAAACATGAACATCGGTAATTGGCGTTACATACTTTTTTAATCCGTTCCATATACCCATTTGATTAAACTGTTGACAAGTGCCATAAGCCAATGCAATTGTTCTGGCATCAAAACCAGCATGTGCCTTATTAGGTAACCGCGCTTCAATTAATGAAACCTGAACCTTTCCCTGACTGAAGACCGAAATAGCAAGTGCTAATGACGCACCGGTCATACCACCGCCAACAATAATCACTTTCATTATTTCACATCTCCCAGCCTACTTCGCTGCTGCCATCAGTGCCTCTATCTCATCAGGATCTTTAATAACAGCCGCTGTCAGGTTTTCATTACCCTCTTCGGTGATCACAATATCATCTTCAATACGGATACCAATTCCTCGATAAGCTTCAGGCACATTAGCATCAGGTGCAATATAAAGCCCGGGTTCGACGGTCAATACCATACCCGGCTCTAACAGGCGATCGCGATTACTACCATAATCACCAACATCATGGACATCAAGCCCTAACCAATGACTTAAACCATGCATAAAAAAAGGCAAATGCGCTTTACTTTCAATGAGTTTATCTATCTCACCTTGTAAAATACCCAACTTAATTAAACCTTCGATCTTAATTTTTATCACCGCCGCCATCACTTGGTGAATTGTCGTCCCAGGTCGATATAAGGCTAAAGCAGTATTCAAGGCCATTAATACAATGTCATAAATTTCACGTTGGGGTTGACTAAATTTACCATTTACAGGATAGGTACGAGTAATATCACTGGCATAACCTTGATATTCTGCCCCAGCATCGACTAAGACTAAATTGCCCGCTTTCATCACAGCATCATTTTCTGTGTAATGCAGAATACAGGCATTTTCTCCACTGCCTACAATGGTAGTATAAGCCGGCGATTTTGCGCCTCGACTGGCAAAACAATGTTCAATTTCTGCCGCCAACTGATATTCATACATATCAGGCTGGCAGGTTTGCATCGCTCTAAGATGTGCATCAGCAGAAATCTTGCTAGCTTCACGCATTAGAGCAAGTTCTTCCGATGATTTAAATAATCGCATTTCGTGCAGCATTGGCCGCCAGTCAATTTGCGTAGATGGGGCTTTTAATTTTTGCCGGCGACCTTGTCTTAATCGATTAAGTGCTGCAAAAACGATTTGATCAGCATACGCAAATTCACCTTGAGCATGATAAACAACAGATAAACCATTCAATAATTGATAAAGCTGTTGATCAATTTCAGCAAAAGGTAATGCTTGATCGACGCCCAGTTTTGCCAGCGCGGCTTGCTGGCCTAAACGACGACCAAACCAGGTTTCCATCGCTTGATCACGCACACGATTAAAAAGTATGCTCTCACTGGAGGTTTCATTATATTTAATAATAACCAACACAGCTTCTGGTTCACTAAAGCCCGTTAAATAGAGAAAATCACTGTGTTGCCGATAAGGATATTCACAATCTGCATTGCGCAAAACAGACGGAGCGGCAAAAAAAATTGCTGCACTGGCAGGTGCCATTTTTTTTAATAATCGATGACGACGAGATATAAATGGTTGTTGAGTCATGCCTTCTCCTGCAAGCAATTAAGCAATAAAATAAGTTAGAGTATTATTCCTATCAATGTAATGTTGGTTTATTATTTTTTGCTTTCATTCGCCGATCTTTTACCTCCATAAAGGCAATAAAACAGAGCTGAACTGCGACCTTTACATACTCAATGATCTCTTCCAAAGCCTGTTCTAACTCATTTTGATCATCATTTTTGTCATAACCCAGCATACCAATATTACGTAAATCCGTAACAAGTTCTTTTAATTCTTTTTTTTCCATTAACTTTGGTTGTGTAACACCCAAGCCTAATAAAAAATGGTTAACCCAACCGGCTAAGGCATCAGCCCGCTCAAACACTTTACCATCTTCAGGTAACAACAAATTAAAAATGAAATCATTATTATCTAACGATGCAAGTGTAAAGTCATAAAGCTCACGTAGTGGGTTAGTCAATATTTGTGAAAAAGCTAATCCATCATTGGTTAGTTCATAAACCGACTTTTTCCAGTTATAATCGTGATTACCTCCACAAATTAAGCCCGTAATTAAGCCATGCATTTCTGCGGCCGTTAAAGCAACATTCTGTTGTTGCAATAGTAGCTCAAGAGTTTGATAATTAGGTAAAGATTTCTGTATTGGCATGTCTGCTCAGTTGCGTTAATAATATTGATATGTAATATGCTACCATCAAGGACGGTCGCTATACTAGATAAGTGCACAAATTGCACACGTATTACTCATAATTATTTTGATAGCATCAATAGAATTATGGGCAGCGAAATGTTAGTACCATATTTCGTCTCCCCACATAATCAGGAAGGTATAATGTCTGCACAACCTGTTGATATTCAAATTTTAGGACGAACATTAAGGGTTAATTGCCCAAAAGAACAACAAGATGCCTTAAAATCGTCTGCGGCTGAGCTTGAGCAACGGCTAAAAGATCTCAAAAATCGAACTGGCGTCACAAATACCGAACAACTTATTTTTATCGTCGCATTAAACATTTGCCATGAACTGGCGCAAGAAAAAATCAAAACACAGGACTACACTGATAATATGGAACAAAAAATCCGCGTATTGCAACATACAATTGAACAGGCATTGCAAGAGCAAGCGCGTATTACGGGACGAACAATTACTCCATTAGAATAAAAAGGTGAACAAAACAACATTAGTACCAAAATAGAGTAAGAATAGGTTGCTTTCTGTATTTACTTTCATACAATAGATACTAAGATATAGTTTAGAATTCTCTGAGATGCTCGTCAGTGGGTGAGTCCCCTGAGCCGATATTTCAAAACATTTAGAATGTGGTTATCTGTTTATGGTGTGCATGCCGGGTCAGCTAGGGAGAACCTAGCCACCAGGAAGCCTAAAGTTAACGATGCTGCGTTCACCTTGAACCCCGGGTTCAAGGGTTACAGCCCGCAACGGCATCTTGGAGTTCCTTAATTGGTTACACTACTATACTCATAATGTTACCATCCAAATATACCGCGCTTTAGTAAATAAAAGCTGAATGATACGATAATAAGTCATCGCATTATTTTATCCTGCTAGATTGATAATTCTAAATTTTATGTCTAATAACGTACAAAAACGACAGAAAATTATCCGACAAACAGTACGACAATACCGTCGACAATTAACATGTGAACAACAAAATAGCGCAGCAGATAAAATAACTCACCTTGCGTTAGCTCACGAAATTATACGATCTGCTTCCCATCTGGGATTATTTCTTTCATTTGATGGCGAAATAAATACTAATCCATTAATTAAAAATCTCTGGGCACAAAACAAGAAAGTTTATCTGCCGGTTTTACATCCCTTTAGTCGCTATCAGCTACTATTTCTAAACTATCGCCCTGACACTTTACTGATAAAAAATCGCTTTAATATTGCAGAGCCAACACTTAATGTTATGGATGTTATACCAATAACACAATTAGATGTTCTGTTTGTGCCATTAGTGGCATTTGATAAACAAGGTCAGCGATTAGGTATGGGAGGCGGATTTTACGATAGATTGCTGTCCGATTGGCACAAAAAACATTTTTATCCGATTGGATTAGCCCATGATTGCCAATTGGTTGATAAAATCCCCACTGCACCATGGGATATCCCATTACCAGAAATTATCACTCCATCAAAAAGATGGCGAATAATTTAACAGTAATTAACCCAATGTTATATCAAGATCACCATATGTTTTTATGATTAAATTGTTTTTAGCGGCTGTTTTTTTCCCTTGATAATATTTTGTTGCAAAACAGCAATATTATGCTCATAAGAATTACGATAAACATCGTAATGACCGTTACTTTTATTTAAATATATTCGTTTACCCTGATATTTATGCAAATTTTGTTTATGCTGTTGGATAAAATGCTTTATTTCATCCACAGACTGGCAATCAATAGTTAATTTTATTTTTTTATTAAAGTGTTTTTTATGATTAATAATTTCCAACTGGGTTGTTTGTGTTTTTTCATCTATCGCAATAAATTTTAATGATATTTTTTCATCAATTTTTATTATGTTTTGATTATCGATAAGTTTAGCTAATGCAATAATCGATATTTCTTTATTGTTAACCAAAAAACGATTTAACTGCCTCTCTTTCTGTTGATCTTGTTGTTGCGTTATGTGACTCTTTTTAACAAAACTTCCCATGGCAAAAGTGAAATTTCCATCAGCTTGTTTTTCCACTGCATAGATAGAAGCCAGCTGATTAAAAAACTCGGTTAATTTTTGCTTATCAGTAAAATGATAAACCCCTATATTTGAATCAAATACAGTAAAAATTGGTTTATGATTCTCATCATTTTCAATTGTTAGCATCACTGAATGCGCTTTTAAACCAATATTCAAATAAATACCATCAGAATTAACTTGGAATCTATCCAATATATCAGCAAAAAATTGTGAAGAAGTCTCTAACAAACAATAGCGTTCTGTTCCAGTTATATTATCGTATCCGATATTATAGTTAGACAGAAAAAATTCAATATCCTTAGAATATGAATTAATAACATTTGATTTTGCCTGTTTAAATTTGAAAAGGATATCTTGTATAGATAAAATATTTTCTACTTTACAAATACGCTGCCATTCTACATAAATGTCCCTATGCCATTTAAATTGGACCAACTCATTATTTTGATTAATACTTTCTGCATAAAATTTATCAATAAAACAATTAACATCGTTTATATTGATAAAATGTTTATTACCTCTGCATACCTCCATAATATCTTTATTATTTTGATTAATAACTTGCCTTAAATTAACCAATTTTGTTGTATAAAGTAAAGTATATTTATTAATAAAATTATGCAAATAAATGGCTTCATTAAGTAAATCATGGATTTTGGCATTAGCATGTAGTTTTTTAGATTCAATAATGATTTTGTCATAATCATCCATATTATGCGTAATTGTTAAATTACTTAACTGATTTAATTCTTTAATTGATTCTAAGAATTTATCACCTTGCGCATAACCACCCTGTGCAAACTGGCACATATACATTAAAGACAGGCCATAACATATTCCTTCATCAATTTGAAAGCGCTTATCAGTTAAGTCCAATCTAAAATACTTCTTTTTTAATAGTGCTATTTTTTGATTAAAATCTTCAAAAATATGTTTATTTTGAGAAAAAATAACATCTGGATTTTTAATTCCATTAATTGCCATAATAGCTTCCTTAAAATATATCTTGCCAAGTTAATTAGATAATATTTTAAATAAATTAATGTTAGGATGAAACTAATAATAAGCACTTTTTTATAAAATATTACTAATTGATAGTATTTTATATTGAGAAAAAATACATTAAATATATTAATTGATAAATAATATCATCAATTATAGAAATACCCCTCTTTTGTAAAATAAATATATTAATAGACAATAAAAATCAGCCCGCTTTAACGGGCTATTTATTAGAAAAATAAATCAGTAAAATTTATCAGTACAGCAAGCGTGTACGAATAGTACCAGGTAAAGATTTTAATTTTTGTAATAAACTTTTTGCTGTCTTTTCCGGTTGACTTGTAATATCAATCACAACATAACCAATATTTCCCTTAGTTTGCAAATATTGTGCCGCTATATTAATTTCGTCTTCCATAAAGAGCTGATTAATACGATTTAACATCCCTGGGCGATTTTCATGAATATGTAATAAACGATTAGTCTCTTCTGTGTGGATAGGTAATGAAACCTCAGGAAAATTGACCGCCGATAAAGTAGAACCATTATCAGAATATTTTACTAACTTACTAGCCACTTCGTAACCAATATTCTCCTGTGCTTCTTGGGTAGAACCGCCAATATGAGGAGTTAAAATAACATTATCAAATCCAATTAACGGCGAGCTAAAAGGATCACCATTACTGGCCGGTTCTTTAGGAAAGACATCAATTGCCGCACCAGAGATATGCTGACTTTTCAATGCCTCACTTAATGCCGGAATATCAACTACGCTACCACGTGAAGCATTGATCAAAATCGCGCCAGGTTTCATCAAGGTCAGTTGTTCTTTGGCAAACATATTCTTAGTACTTGCTGTTTCAGGAACATGTAAGCTAATTACATCACTCATATTGAGTAATTCGATCATAGTCGGAACTTGGCAAGCGTTACCTAACGGTAACTTATTTTCAATATCATAGAAATAAACGTTCATTCCAATGTTTTCCGCTAAGATACCTAATTGGGTACCAATATGGCCATAACCAATAATACCTAATTTCTTACTTCGTGCTTCATAGCTTCCTTTGGCTTGTTTATTCCATATTCCACGATGCGCTTTCATACTCGCTTCAGGAATACGACGCAAAAGTAATAATAATTCGCCAAGAACCATTTCTGCCACTGAGCGGGTATTGGAAAAAGGAGCATTAAAAACCGGAATACCACGCTTAGCCGCAGCTTCAATATCAACTTGATTGGTGCCGATGCAAAAACAACCGACAGCAATCAATTTTTCCGCCGCGGCCAAAACTTGTTCGCTAAGATAAGTGCGGGAGCGAATACCGATAAAATGGACATCAGGGATCACTGCGATTAATTCTTCTGTTGATAATGCACCTTCATGATATTCAATATTTTCATAACCTGCTGCCCGCAGATTATTAATTGCACTTTGATGCACCCCCTCTAAAAGCAAAAATTTAATTTTCTGTTTTTGTAAAGATACATTAACCATTTACCCATCCTGTCATTAAGATTGCGGCTATCACCGATTTTTTATACCACCATAACAAAAATTTTCTCACTAGTAACATTATCATTTATGCAAACAATAAAATTCATCGCAACAAAAAACGCTATAACGAACAAAAGGAAACTAAATAGGCAAAAATAGGATTTTTATCATACTAAATCAATGATTATGATATAACTGGCTAAATTTGATAGAAAAAAATTTAAATTTAATCGAGGCAATATATACCGCCTCTCTAACCGCTCAACGCTTTAAAAACTAGCAAACTATGGTTTTTTAGCCGTCAATTTTTCTACTCCAGTCGGCGTTGCCAGCAAAACAATATCCGCCGCGCGAATAGCAAATAAGCCTACCGTAACCACACCAGCAATTGCATTAATTTTATTTTCTAACTCTATCGGATCGAGAATCTTTAGATTGTGAACATCAAGAATAACATTACCATTATCCGTAACCACATTTTGCCGATATTCTGGCAGGCCACCTAACTTTACTAATTCACGAGCGACGTAAGCGCGTGCCATCGGAATTACTTCAACGGGTAATGGAAATGCGCCTAAAATATCAACTTGCTTAGATTTATCAGCAATAGCGATAAATTGCTTAGCCATTGCAGCAATAACTTTTTCACGCGTCAAAGCCGCTCCACCACCTTTGATCATCATTAAGTCTGGATTAAATTCATCGGCACCATCAATATAAATATCCACGCCATCCACCTCATTACTATCAAGAATGGGAATGGCTAACGCGGTTAATTTGTCGGTAGAAGCAACTGAACTCGAGACTGCACCTTTGATTAAATGCTTTTGTGTCGCTAAACTATCAATAAAATGCGCAACGGTAGAGCCTGTTCCAACACCAACCACCATATCGGGTTTGATATATTCCACAGCGGCCCAGCCAACCATTTTTTTTAATTCATCCTGTGTCATAATTAGTTGCCTTATTATTTTTTATTGCTAAAACCTACTAATTAATTAGTATAACGAAATTTCCGCAGCTATCGATTGGAAAAATATTGCATAGTAAGATATAGAATAACATCTGAATTGAATTTTAAAGAGATTTTTTCGTGATTAAACGCCCTGACTATCGAGCACTACAAGCATTGGATACCGTGATTCGTGAACGTGGCTTTGAGCGCGCAGCGCAAAAGTTATGTATCACTCAATCTGCCGTTTCTCAAAGAATTAAGCAGCTTGAAAACCTCTTTGGTCAGCCATTGTTAGTAAGAACGATCCCTCCTCAACCGACTGAGCAAGGACAAAAACTACTTGCTCTGTTACATCAAGTTGAATTATTAGAAGAGCAATGGCTTGGTGACGAAAGCAGTGGTGCAACCCCGTTGCTGCTATCAATGGCAGTCAATGCTGATAGTTTAGCAACCTGGTTTCTGCCTGCCCTTAATCCAGTACTTCATGACACGCCTATTCGCCTTAATATTCAAGTCGAGGATGAAACCCGGACACAAGAGCTTTTACGTAGAGGAGAAGTCGTTGGCGCGATTAGTATTCAATCGGAACCCTTGCCTGGCTGCCTGGTAGATAAACTAGGTGCGCTAGATTATCTATTCGTTTCGTCACCCACCTTTGCTGAGCGCTATTTTCCTACCGGGGTGACAAAAACCTCACTATTAAGAGCGCCGGCTGTTGCTTTTGATCATCTGGATGATATGCATCAAGCTTTTGTGCAACAGAATTTTAATCTATCTCCAGGTAGTGTTCCTTGTCATATTGTGAACTCATCAGAGGCATTTGTTCAACTTGCTAAGCAGGGCTCAACTTGTTGTATGATCCCACATTTACAAATTATCGATGAATTAAATTCAGGTCAACTAGTCGATCTTACTCCCGGACTATATCAGCGTAGAATGCTATATTGGCACCGCTTTTCCCCTGAAAGCAGGACAATGAAAAAGGTGACTGACGCGCTTGTAAAAACCGGACGCCAGCTATTAAAACAAGAAGATAATCGTTTAGAAAACAACAAGTAACGTTACCATGCAAAACAACGTCAATTTGGTCGGAAAATCAATACGCTGTTGTTCTTCAGTTTGATTGCTATCACTGGCAGCGGTAGCAACCCATTATGTCATCGCCTTCATTATTAGCATTAGGTAAGGGGTTACATTAGGTAGCCGAATAAATACTATAAACTGTACCTAATTTAACATTAAATTCTACTACTACGACTTCGCATGCGTGTTGTCAATGCCTAATTACTACTTTATACTCATTTGAATACCTACTCTGGGTTGAATATTGCAGAGATAGAGCATCAGTTAAATTTTATTACAATGAAAAACTTAAATTCTAATAGTTTATTAATTTATTATATGAGCTATTTTTATTTATTGTTAAATTAGCTAGTAAATTATTTCAATAAAAAATAAAAATGACAAGTAATTAAAAAATTATTGCAAAATAATAAATATACTTAATTGAAAGAATAAATTCTTATTTTTAATATCAGTGAAAATATTCTCATACCCTATAAAAAATTAATTTATATTTTATTATAATTAAATCAAAATAGTAAAAAGCAAAGAAATGTTCTCTTTTCTTTAATCATATTAAAAAATAGTTAATTTTATTTAATAACTATACTGCGATGCCCCAAAAATATTTTGCTCAACTCCATTGTTAATAAACTCAATCAAATTTAATGATGCTCTATCTTTTCTTTTATTAAAATCTGATAGCTTATCTATTAAGATATTTATGTTATCACTATCCAGATAATTACCATTATTTATTCCTCTATAAATTTTTACTTTATCATCATTCGCTACTGCATTTTTAATAGTAATACTGGATTTCTTATCTTTTGATTTAATAAAATAATCTTGTTGATTATCTGCTATATAATATCTTATATTTCCATCAGAAAAATAGTGATCAAAATTTTGAATATAAATCGTATCAGAACCACCAGCACAATTAATAGTTATATGCCCAACTTGATGATTAATAAATATCGCATTATTACCTTTACCGCAATTAATTTCATCATTTCCATTGGTAGTAATAATAGTATCATCACCTATACCACTATTAACAATATCATTCCCTTCACCTGGTAAAATAATATTATTGCCCTTTGCGGTAGCAACAATATCATCCCCTGGTCCAGCATCAATAATATTATTGCCCTTTATTACTGTCACCATATCATCTCCAGAGCCAGCATTAATTATATTATCTATATTATCTCTTCCACTTAAATCAGTAATAATATCATTACCTGCCATAGCATCTAATCGATTTTCATTCAAGCGATAACCTACTGGCAACTCAATTATATCATGACCTGACGTAGGTTCTTTAATTGCAATCATTGGAACAATTTTATTTTCGCCCTTTTTTAATGCCATCATAAAAAGTTGCTGATATTTATCCTGTACAATGACATTTTTTATTTCTTTTTTAGGTAAATTTTTAAAAACAATATTAACAATTTTGCCAACTTTATCTTTATGAATAAGACGATCACCATCAAATTCAAAATCATAGCCACTATATTCTTGTATTGCGATAATAATCTTATCATTACTATCAAAACTGTTTTTTACTTTACTAAAGTCAAAAATAATATCTTCATTAAGATTAAAAGTAGTATCAACGTCAGGTAAATTTTTTAATGCCATGCTCTTAATAAGATAGAAATCATTACCTTTTGAAATATAAATATAATACTGTGCGGCCAGAGCAATAATTTGATCATCGTTATCACCAATAATAGTCATTCCATCTGATGCTAAAAATTTTGCCATCACTTTAATGCCAGCAGGCATTTCATAGATATCTTTGCTAAAAACCTTAAAACTATTTTGAGCAAAATTAACCTCAACATCATTGGTATAGACATTTCCTTCATTACGATATTTTGGTCTGACATATGCCGCTTTAAAATATTCAGTTGGATTTTTATTTTTATCTGCTTTTGCAAGTAATATAGGTGATAGTAAAAAGCTATTTTGGCATTTCACATTATATTCATGATTAGTAAAATAGTTGCCTTTTTCATCCTGCGCATAAACGTTTTTTAATCTTATTGAGATATTACTTATTATATTATTTTTAAAAAATTTGGCGTTATTGATAATTTCAACTTCAATAACAATATCATTGCCTGATTTGAAAACAGATTTTATTTCATTAATATCATAATTCAGGTAAACCATACTCTGTTGATTAATATTTTGATGACTGTCATCAATGACAATTAGTGCATTATAAGAATAGCCGTTGTTAAAGCGAAACTTGGGATTGGTTGAAGATGCAATTTCTTCACTATTGCTGTTATCAGCAAAAATAAAAGCGCCTTTTATTGGATCCCAACGCTGATATTTCAAATTATCATCGGCAAATATCTCAATATGATCTTGCCAGTTATAGCGCTTAATGCGATAAACATCATGACCTTCACCACCATCAGCAATGCCTTGAGTTAAAATTAAAGTATCATTACCTTTACCACCATACAATCTATCATTACCCAGGTTACCATCTAAAACATTATCTCGCGCATCACCAACAATAATATCTGCACTATTCGCTACTACGGTGACATTTTCCATGTTTTTAATAGTAGCAAGCCGCTGTGATCGCATAAATGAAGAGAATTTTTCATTATCATAATTATTAACAACATACTGATGATCATCAATCATCCAAATCTTTTCTTGCTTTAAATTAACCAATACACCAACCTGTCTGGTAAAGTTATCCTTATCAATCCCCAGTAGATTGGTACTATTTTTTTCTGTATTGACAGCAGAATTAGATTTAATTACTGGTAATTGATGAATAATTATAGAATTACTACCTGCATATCCATCTAAATATCGACTCTCATTCGGATAATGTGCATCAAACTTTAAAACGAAAGTGTCATTTTTTTCACCACCGACAAAGATTTTATTACCGTTATAGATCTCAAATCTATTTTTATACTGTTTAAAACCAACAATGGTATCATTACCATTAGCCGTGTTAAAAATAATACCCGCATTCTCTCCTGCTACCGACAACTGATGTAGTAGCTGATTTCTATCAAACGGAATGGTTTTAACCTCTCCCTTGTCAGTTAAATAAATAAATTGCGTATTTTTTTCAATATAAGAATAAATCGATTCTATTTTTTTTCCTGCCAGATAAAAATCTAAATCCTTTCTCTCTGGATCAAATATAAAAATTTCATTGCTTGTAGAACTCATTACTGGGGCGTAATTTTTTATTACAACAGATTCGGCTGCATATTTATCAGGATATGCTGTGGTAATTCTACTGAGTTGATCTTCAGTAAATCGGTATTTAGGAAAAGTGAAGAAAGAATTGCCCAAAGATTTATAGCCGACAGTACCTTCCAAAAGGGACATATCAAGGTAATTGTAATTTTCTGTTGCTTGTTCATGGGCAGAAACTTGTATTTTAGAACCATTTAATTTTTCAAGGGTTAATGCTTTTGCTTGCTCCTTAGTTGTCAAACACAAACCTGAACTAATATCCCGTATATTAAATAGCGGTACTTCTGCCATTTGATAACTCTCTTTTACATAGAGAGCTCGGCCATAGCCTTCTGTGCGAAAAATGCTAATTTGGTTCTTAATGCGTTGTAATAGTGACTTCTCGTAACCTTCTTCTTCATTATATGCTTGCAACTTGTTAAGAACACTGGTGGGTGGCTGTTCACCAAAAGCGGCGCTAATTCCTGTCGCAAACTCTTCCCATCCCGTAAGCTTGACCTTTTCCTCAATACGTTCAACGGCTCTAATGCCATTATAAATTATGCCACCAACCATTAATCCAGCCCCTACAGCAATGCCTATTGGCCCGGCAGCAGAAAAACCGGCCAAAAGAGCAACCGAAACTGCGATACTGACCGCCGCACTCACGACCGCAAGTGTTCCATTCACGATCAAATCTTGTCGCACCTCAGGATCAGTTTCGGTCGATAATTGGTGAAATGACTGATAAGCATTGTAAATATCAAATCCAGCCGACAAAGCATTTAATACTGCGGTTGCACGCCCGGCAAATTTGGCCGCAATCTCTGTTGAATCAGTTATTTTAGTTACTGATTTAAATATGATAGGTTGCAGGATATCGGTACCAAAATTGGCCGCAGCGGCGCCATACGCCAACGCAAGTTGCCGCCTAATTTCAGCTTTTTGTTCATCGGATAAACGCGGATCCTGTAATTGATCTGCCGCCCGGTTTGTTAAAATCCAAAGCTGAGCAATCCCTATAGCTTGTGAACCATAGCCTACTTTACTCATTATTCGTGCATAACGGGGCAACTTAAAGGTGGTATTTTTCATTTCATGCCACATTGCAGCATCAATTACCTCACCTTTAACATAGCGATCAACATAGCCTAATTGCTGTTTTATCATTCCAACATCAGCCAATTCCGCTCGCGTGGCAATCAGGTTATCTTGCCCTCTTTGATCAATTAGTGATTTAATTAATTTAATAAATTGCGCATCATCATGACTAGTATCAAGTAGCATCAAATGATGGCTTAACATAGCGGCATCAAACGTCAATCGCTCACGCCAGTCTGGCAATGATTGAAGATGTCTGACTGATAGCGATTGACCATCAATTTGTGCTCCAGCCCGTATTAATAATGGCAAACTGATCTCAATATTATTTATTTTAACCAAATAAGTGTTAGTATCTAACTTAGGGGGGAGTAAATTGCCAAAAAAGGTGTGTTTTTTCAACTGCCTGATGAGTAAGTGTTAATTCATAGATGTCAAAGCGATAATCACCATTCATGTTTTCGATCATCAAATCAACTTTCCGCGCTGTATTCTCTTTGCGGTATCGGGTCTCCCTATCTAAATACGTTTGAAATACACGGAAAAAATCCTTTTGTGCTTGTTTTTGCTTACTATTACTAATAACAAGCTCACCGGCTTTCGGATCATAAAGCTGATATTGAAAAATATCAGCTTGCCGCTTAATCACGACAGTAAAAGCATGCTTACCTGATTGCAAATAGTAAGCACCATCCGATGCTTGCATTAACCAGCTTTTTAGTGATTGATTTTCAATGCGTGGAGCATAATTAATATCTTGCAGCTGGCTAAGAGCTGCGTCAAACTCGGTTAAAAATTGCTGATCCTGGATGCTAAGATCACTTTTGCTACTAAGCTCAAGCAAAGCCTGATGATATGCTAATATTTTAATAAATTGTGCTTGCTTCCCTTGCTGACACGCTATGACATAAAGAGCACCCAATGCTTGTTCAATACGCAGACTATTGGTATTTATCTTATGCAAATAATATCCATGGCTAACGGCAGATATGGTTGCCTCACTCTGCGAACATTGTGCTGATTTAGTTAAACTGACTATATTATCCAAAACTCGTTGGCGCCAAGTAGAACTCTTCATCAAAGCTTGTTTTAATGAAAGTCCATCAAACTCCTTGCTAATTTTTAAACCAGAAAACTCCTGTAATTGAGTCTGAATAAATTCAACATATTCTGGATGTGCTAATGCCTGCATTAAATAAATTGTATCAAGTTCACCATTATTTAATGAAAAATATTGTCCTAATAGATAGCGACTATGATCGCTTAAATAGCGAACAGCATAGGGATTTGCCTGTAATTCACCAACCAGAAAAGATAATTCTGCCGATTGCTGGCTTAAGGGTAAGCTTTTCTGCGCAATAAAAAGGGCATTCCAGCGTAACCGAGCATCATGAGCAAGATAATCACCATGGGCAAAATACTGGTTAACCTTGATACTTAATAGCGGATCATAAATTGTTTGCTTAAGTTTCTTAATATCAAGTTTACCCTGCTGATCAGCAAAACTAGGCAACAATATTGCAGGATTTTTAGCAGTAATTTCTGCTAGCGTTATTTTCCCTGTTACAATATCGAGTAGCAAAGCCTTAATGGGTGGTTCACCATTAATCATCAATTTCTGCGTTGTAATATCAAACTGAAAAGTGTTTTTTTGTTGTTCATGATAATCATCCAGAAAAATACCGAGTTCGTAATCTGGCGACATAAATTCTGATTTTGGCTGGGAAATTGAAACCGAAGAATTCAGCCCTTTTTCCGCCAATTTTTGGCATAAACGTGCGGCTAAATGCTGAGGATCATAAATAGCAGTATTTTCTATTTTGCCATTATCATTAAATAGTTTTATCTCCATAGGCACTTTAAGCGGGTATTTTTGGCGTAAAGCCAGTAATGATTGTGATAAAGTGTCAGGATCCAATAACGATAACTCATTGCCATCTAAAATCGTCCAACTATGATTGCTGATTAATGTTAAACTTGGCAAATCGCCATATTCTATAAATGATTGGTTATTTTTAACATCACACTGAATAATAAGGGTATTTTCAGGTTTAAATATGGCATACAATTGCGCTTTAGTCAGATTCTCTTTATCACTAGTTAGACGCATAATGACATTCAATTTATCATTACGATTATGGGAAAAATTTAATTTATTTTCATTAATATAGTTTTTATTTACGGTCTTCCATATAGGCGCTTCATTAATGCCGTTATTAACCATTTCATCAATTATCTTATTATAGAAAGCCTCATAATTATTGTAGTCTGGCTCATTAATTGCATTTTTGAATAGATCATAAGCTCGTTGGTCATAGGCAATTTTTTTGATGAGATCAATATTTAATTCTCCGCTGGGAGCAGAAAATAATGGGATTAATAATTGCTGATTATCAGTAATAAACCGTTCAAAGGAGACTTTGTCTGCCTGCAAATCATTTAATAAAGATAAAATGACGGGTTTACCGTTAATTGTGATACTGTCTGTTGCATGATGATATCGGTAGGTTTTTTTATAAATTCGGGCCGGCTGAGATTCATCACTTTCATTATTGATATAACCAATCCGTTTACCATGGCTATCAATAAACAAATCATTAGTATAAGCAATAATATCAGCATCAAACGCATTTTTATTGAGTAATTGGGTCATATTAAAAGCAAAGTCTTCTTTTGCTGTTCCTTCAGCTAATTCACAACCCATTAGCACAATTTTATTTGGCGTTTGCTTTATTGCCAGATCATTTTTAAGCCATTGCAATCCATTAGCAACAGCCTTTGGTGAGTGCTGAGCAAATTGAGAAACTTTTCCATTGCCTTGATAATCTCCATGACCAACAACTATCCAACGTGTTTGACCTGCTGACAATAAATCTTCATGGCGACCATAAGCAAGCCGCCTTTTCTTTGTCGCAATATCAAATTGCAATAAAATGGTTTTTTCCGGATGCTTAGCAATTAAACCTGAGACAATCTGGTCAAGAATAGTATTAGATTGAATTTGAATAATAATCGTTCGTTCATATGCTAAAGATAAGTTGTTCTGATGACTATTATTAGTTATCAACTCCGACTGAATTATTGGCAGCCTCCACTTATCAAAATCAATATTGAGATTATTATTGCTATGTATTCTTGGCGCTCGACTAACCATTTCATAGCTTTGTGTGGTGCTATCTGGCACTACTTTATATGCAGGCGTTGGCAGTTTGTCATAAATATCCTTTATATTAGCCGAAAGATCAAAGTTATCCGGTAATTGGTAAACCTGAATATTACCTTTATCAAAACGAGTAAATAAATTCTGATGGGACAGTGCAAATAAATTATCTTGTTCTTTATTAACCAAGTAGATTATTGTTCTTATATCAATATGATCAGTACTCATAATAATTTTTTTATTTCCATGATCAATATTTGATTTTTCTTCTATCGAAAATGTGACGATATTATTATGTTGATTCAACTGCAAAAATTTTATTTCTACATCCTCATTAGTTTGAATAATATCACCGTGAGTGATCATTTTATTAATAACCATCGAGCTAATTTGATATTTTGGTGGCGTCAAATCAATTAATTTATCACTAAAATCGCTAGCTTTAGCAAAAAAACCTATATGTATTTCTGGATTATCAATTTTTTCTAAATTCCATTGATATTTTTCGCTAGTATATTTACTAAATTCAATAATAAAATTCTTTGCCTCAGCAAGATCATTAAAAAGATATAACCCTTTATTAGAATCAAAGAATGTTATATTTTTCTCATTATTACTCGGATTTACGGTAACCGTTAATACCACAACATGATTACCAGTATAAATTTCATAAAATGCATTCTGATGTTTGTTTGTCATATGTGAAAATAAATTATCAATATCTATATAATAATTATTATTGATATCAGATACACTTTTTTTTAGATAAAGAACACCTCGATTTTTCAGATAATTAATTTCATCATCTACATAAATCTTATAAATTTTAATCTTAGCGGCTTCAATTGCTGATTGTATTTCCATAATAGATTTTTTATCGAAGGCTGTAAAATTTTTTTCTGCTATTAAGAAAATATCAACAAACCATCTCTCTTTAACTAAATCATGATTTTTAATGAATTCATTTCTATAAATCCGCTTAATTATTTTATGTGCATTGACAGCAGTAGGATCCTCTTTAGTACGTAAGTAGCTTTTTACTTGTGGAATACGATAACTCTGCAATAAATTTATGCTATTTGCATAAGTATGTTCATTAAGTATATCAAAAAGCACTTTATCTAAAATAGTATTTGCATATCGCCTTTCCGCTTCTATTTGATAACGTTCAATAATGCTGGCATTAATAGGAATTTCTCTATTCGCCAATCCAATTAAACGTTTAAATTTAATAAAAAACACCGCTGAATTTTGTTGTCCATTTTGAGCGATATGTGTCATATAGTAACGTGTTAATCCCCAACATAGACCACCGTATATCATTTTTTTCCTTTCATCACTACTGCGAATAAAGAATTTATTACTATTATAATCTAACCATTTTTCCGCAAATTTAAAAATTATTCCTTTTTGGTTGAAATCAATATCCATACGTTTTATTTCATTTACCCGCATAATAAACAACCTGTTATCAATAATTATTTTTAATATAGATTCACACTTGATATTAATAATATATAAATCATATTTTAATTTTTTTAGTAAAAAAAGCTTTATTATTTACAACAATTAATTTATCTTAAATTATATAAAATATTAAAGGGTTCTTTATCTGTATTCAATAAAATTTAAATAATAATTATAAATATTACCCAATTATTTTAATATCAGCGAATATTCATTTTATTAATTAATAGATAAATAAAACTCCATGCCATAACAAACGTATAAATTAAGGGATGGTAAATAAATAAAAGGATAAAAAAGAGTTATATAAATAAATATAAATTATATTATTATTAGCATATTAATGATATAAAAATATAATTACATTAATCTTATACACTACTATATTTGTAATATTTACTTATAATTCTTTAATAATATTATTAATATTTAATCAACACATAATAACTGATTTAGCTTTTGGTTCACATATTGTTTTATAACAATCAGAAAAAAGTATAATCAATATCGATAATGAAACTAATTTCATTAGCAAATAATTTTAAGATCAGAAATATAAGCACTAATTCCTGCTCCTCAATTTTTACAATCCATTTCTCTGCTAGTCGATATCCCTGTCTGCTTGCCATAAAAAATTTAATCCTTATGACAATAAGCTCAGTGTGGCACTCTGAGATGATGAACTCATTATAGTCTGGGTAAATAAAATACGACTATCTTTATCATTCATATTTCAATCGAATGACTGACGCCCTAGTAAAAACCGGACGCCAGATATTAAGACAAGAAAATAATAATGTAGAAAACAAAAATTAACGTTTCAACTCAAAAACAACGTCAATTTGATCGGTAAAATCAATACTCTGTTGTACATAAGTTTGATTGCTATCACTGGCAGCGGCAGCTACCATTTGCGTCATCGCCTTCATTCTTGGCATTGGGTAAGGGGTTGCATCAGGTGCTCGATAATTAACACTATAAACTTTACCTAATTTAACATTAAATCCTGCCGCTAGCGCCTCTGCTTGCGCTTTAGCATTATCAATTGCTCTATTGCGTGCTTCATCACGATAATGTTTAGGATCCTTAACGCCAAATTGCACCGCATTGATTTCATTTAAACCTGCCGCTAACGCACCATCCAATAACGTATTTAGCTGATCCAGTTTATATACTTTAACTTCTACTGAACGTTCTGCGGTATAACCAATTATTTTAGATTTCTCTGCTGCTTTATCATATTCATATTTTGGCTGAGTGGTGATATTTGCTGCATTAATATCGCTACTCGCTATCCCTTTATTATTGAGAAAATCAAAATATTCTTTAACACGTTTATCAACTGCCGCTTTAGCTGATGCAGCATTTTTTTCAGTCACAGCAACATTAATTAATAAAGTTACCATGTCTGGTGTGGCTTTAATGGTTGCATTGCCTGATGTCACAATATGTGGCCCATTAGGTAAGGAGTTAGCTTGAGCAAGTAAAGGGAATGAACTCACTGACATCATCGCTAAAAATATAATCGAACTAAGCTTCACGAGACCTCCTGCACATAATTAATCAACTCTAGATAGACTATTTTCTAGCCAATAATTGTTTATTCTTAACATGATAGAATATTAAAAAACATAATAGGAAAGATTAATCATAATGAATAATTTTAATTAACGCTAACTAATGCAAGTCAATAAATTGAGAAATAGTTTACTAACCAATAAAAATATTGGTGTGAAGCCTAATCCACACCAATGTGATTGGTTAGCCATTTTGGGTTTGATATAAATGAACATCCATTTGTGGGAAAGGTATGCCAATATTATGTGCATCTAGCTGTTTTTTAAAATTTTCCATTAAGTCCCAATAAACATTCCATGCATCAGCGTTAGTCGTCCAAACACGTACGACAAAATTAAGAGAAGAAGGCGCCATTTCATGTAAACGGATAGTAACCCCTTTATCCTGCTGAATACGTTCATCTGCCGCAATAACATCGCCTAACACTTTTTTAACACTGTCAATATCCGCATTATAAGCTACACCAACCATAATTTGCGTACGCCTATTAGGTTCACGAGAGGTGTTAATAATATTGTCATTGATGACTTTACTATTGGGGATGACAACGATGCGATCATCGGCAGTGCGTAATGAGGTTGAGAAAATCTGGACATGCTCAACTGTTCCTTCTACCGAGCCTAAAATAACATATTCCCCTGACCGTAATGGTCTAAAAATAACCAATAACACGCCAGCAGCAAAATTAGATAAAGATCCCTGTAAGGCTAAACCAATCGCCAAACCGGCAGCACCTAAAACGGCGATGACAGAGGCCGTTTGCACGCCTAACTTACTTAATACTGCAATTAAGGTAAATGCAATAATGCCATAACGCACAATTGCCGATAAAAAATCTCTGACCGTCTTGTCAATACCGCGTAATGACATTAATCGATTAGTGATATGACTGATCCATCTGGCAACGATCAAACCAGCAAATAAAATAACTAATGCAGAAACGATATTTACTGCATACTGAATTAATAGATCTTGATGATTAATAAACCAACTCTTTGCCTGATCAATTGTTTCAACTACACCATTTTCATCCATCTCAATCCCTCCTTTAGGAATTAATCAATAACTAATCATAAATCAAAAACTGTCTAATCTTAGATATGAAATTGACAAAATAAAATAGCCATTTTGTCACCCTTTACTTGATGCTATTTGATAAAAAAAGTTACGATAGTTTTCCAGCATGTTAATAAAATCATCTAAACCACAAAATGCAATACTCTCACTATCGTAATAACACATCCCTTCTTCTAAATCTTCCGTCTGAAAATGTAACTGGTTAGCTCGGATCATGATTTCCTCATCATCCATGAACAATGTGTATTCACGCCCAATTTTTTTCCATTGACGACCACTACCTTTAATAGAATGATAACCTGCCTGTATCTGTTCTAACTGACATAAATCTCCTTTAATTTCCTCGTTTAACCAGTAACCAATTGCTTCATGATCCATTGAAAATCGAGCAATGACATGGCCAGTGACATCCTGCTGAAATTCATAATCCATATCGCATCCTCATCCTTTTACTCTTGTGCAACTTTTATTCGTCATTTAACAGCTCAAGATATTAATAATTAAAATAAAATACTTTATTTTTGCAATAATATAAATGCGAAGTTATTTATAGAAGTATTCACTGAAAAGTGAAGATTAGTAAGCAATGACCTGTTACCAATAACTGGGCCCAGCTTAGCTTATTCTATACCACAGTGCCATATTTAAGAGAATTTATAACCATGTTTTGTTGTAGCTATACTTCTTAATGTGTAAGCTTTAATTAAGTGTGTGAAAAACTATTTTTTCGTGAAATGGCTAAATGACTATTATTTACTATATGGAATATATCATTTTATAAAAGGATCTAAATTATGGATACAAAAGAAATTAATAATAGATTATATAAAGTTATAAATGAAGTATATATAAACGAAGCCTATAAGGATGGTAAAATTAATAATGAAGAGATTCAGAATATTCGTGACATAGCCGATCTTATTTTTGAAAAACTCGTCATTGAAGCGGCTAACACTGGTAAAAATAACGCTATAACAGCATTCCAAAAATCATGTGATGTAACAGTTCAATTAATGCAAGATTCTTTTTTTAAATTGAAAAAAGAAAATCTTAATAGCTGTCAAAAAGATCTGGTTAAAACTGCATTTAATGCACAACTTACTTATATAAAAGCAAATTTTGATCGCTTTTTTAATTCACTTTAAGCTATCTAACCTGACATTGCCTGGAAAATTAGCAACTACATAAGTAATAAGTAATAGATATAACTGTTAAAGCGGGCATAAAACTTTAGATAGCAAAATAGAATAATCTAAATCTTATACCTTATTTCTGATTACTTATAGTAAGAAATAGGGTATAAGAAAAGTCATTGTTTTAAACTGCAGACTGAAAAATTATTGTATCTGCTTTATCGGTATATTGAGGTAGTAAGTCAAAATTTAAGTATTGATAAATATTTTGGCTATTATTACCCATGCCATTTATAAATTGCAAATACTCCTCCACTGTTGGTAAATAGCCCAATAATGAAGCTACCGCTGCAAGCTCTGCTGATGCAAGAAAAACTTTGGCGCCTGTTCCTAATCGATTAGGAAAATTACGGGTAGAGGTCGAAACCACGGTTGCGCCATCCATCACACGTGCCTGATTACCCATACAGAGTGAACAACCAGGAATTTCAATTCGTGCACCACTTTTACCAAAAATATTATAATAACCTTCTTCGATTAACTTGGTCGCATCCATTTTCGTCGGCGGAGCAATCCATAAGCGAGTGGGAATTTGCCCTTTATATTGCTCTAAAAGCTCACCTGCTGCACGGAAATGGCCAATATTTGTCATACAAGAGCCAATGAAAACTTCATCAATTTTTTCATGTGCCACTGAAGATAATAAACGCGCATCATCAGGATCATTCGGCGCACATAAAATGGGTTCGATTATTTCATTTAAATTAATTTCAATGATAGCTGCATAATCTGCATCGGTATCTGCCGTTAATAATTGCGGATCAGCCAACCATTTATTCATTGAATTAATGCGACGTTCGAGAGTACGGCGATCACCATATCCCTCAGCAATCATCCATTTCAATAATACAATATTAGATTGTAAATATTCGATAATCGGTTGTTTATCTAACTTGATAGTACAGCCCGCTGCTGATCGTTCCGCCGAGGCATCTGCTAATTCAAACGCTTGTTCAACTTTTAATTGTGGTAAACCTTCAATTTCCAATATTCGACCGGAAAAAATATTTTTTTTACCTTGCTTTTCGACTGTTAATAATCCCTGCTCAATAGCATAGTATGGGATCGCATGAACTAAATCGCGTAATGTGATACCCGGCTGCATCTGACCTTTAAAGCGGACTAATACCGATTCAGGCATATCTAAAGGCATAACTCCCGTCGCCGCAGCAAAAGCAACTAAACCGGAGCCTGCCGGGAATGAAATACCGATAGGAAAACGCGTGTGTGAATCCCCTCCCGTTCCTACTGTATCTGGCAGCAACATGCGATTTAACCAAGAATGAATAATGCCATCACCGGGACGCAAAGAAACTCCGCCTCGATCCATAACAAAATCAGGTAAAGTATCATGAGTTGTCACATCGATAGGCTTTGGATAAGCAGCGGTATGACAAAATGACTGCATAACCAAATCGGCTGAAAAACCTAAACAAGCTAAATCTTTAAGTTCATCTCGTGTCATTGGCCCAGTAGTATCCTGCGAGCCAACCGATGTCATCTTAGGTTCACAATATTCGCCAGGGCGAATTCCAAGCTTATTACAAGCACGACCAACCATTTTTTGTGCTAGGGTAAAACCTCGATCACTTTGTATAACTGATTTTGCCTGACGAAATACTTCGCTGTTAGGCAAGCCCAAAGACTCTCGCGCTTTTGCTGTCAGTCCGCGACCGATAATCAACGCAATCCGCCCGCCTGCTCGAACTTCATCAAGTAAAACTTCAGTTTTTAACGCAAAGGTTGCTAATAAAGCATTAGTGGCATGACTGCGGATTTCTCCTTTATAGGGATAAATATCAATTACATCTCCCATATTAAGTGAAGTCACATCAACTTCAATCGGCAGGGCGCCCGCATCTTGCATGGTATTAAAAAATATTGGCGCAATTTTTCCGCCCAACACAACGCCACCATTACGTTTATTAGGTACAAAAGGAATGTCTTTGCCCATAAACCATATTACTGAATTGGCTGCTGATTTTCGTGAAGAGCCTGTACCGACAACATCACCCACATAAGCTAAGGGAAAACTTTTTTTATTCAATGTTTCAATCTGCTTGATGGGCCCAATAACACCAAGCTCATCGGGTATAATGCCATCACGGGCATTTTTAAGCATTGCTTGTGCATGTAGCGGAATATCGGGTCGTGACCAAGCATCGGGTGCTGGTGATAAATCATCAGTATTCGTTTCCCCTGTTACCTTAAAGACAGTTATAGTTAGTTTTTCTGCTAATGCAGGTCGCTCAAGAAACCATTCGGCATTTGCCCATGAGCATAACACTTGACGCGCATATGGGTTGCCCATGTTTGCTTTTTGTTCTACATCATAGAAGTTATCAAACATTAATAAAGTATGGGATAAGGCTTTGGCTGCTATTGGTGCCAATTGTTCATCATCCAACACATCAATTAATGGATAGATATTATAACCACCCTGCATAGTACCTAATAACTCTATCGCTTTTGTTGGGGTAAGTAAGGGGGAATATGTTTTTCCTTTTGCGATAGCAGCCAAGAAGTCAGCTTTTACATAAGCGGCTTCATCAACACCAGGAGGAATACGATTACTTAACAGATCCAATAGAAAATTTTCTTCAGTTTCAGGCGGGTTTTTTATTAATTCAACTAACTTAGCAACTTGGGTAGCATTCAGTGGCTTAGGTATTATTCCTTGTGCCGCACGTTCAGCTACGTGCTCACGGTACTCTTTTAGCACGACGTTCTCCTCAATTGATTTTAATTTATATACCTGGCTATCAATATCTCAAATAGAAAATAAAGTGCCTGGTCAGAGGAATTGGCTTAACATAATTTTACATTTATCAATTATGCCCAGTATGGAACATCCAGAATAACAGAATTTAATTATACTGTTAATTTATTTACATACCTCCAACATTCATCAAGATCAATATATATTGATACATTCTTTATCCTATCTTATTCCTATTTTACGTAAAAAAATTTATCTATTAATAGCAAAAATAGTTTGTTTTTTATAATAATTTGTAATAACTAGTTAATTTTATTAAATCACAAACTTTTCAATTGAATAAACGATTAATCTTACTTTTCAATCAAAAAAATAGCTCCCTTATTTAAATCAAATAAAGGAGCTAGTAAAAAATCAAATAATCTTCACAACAAATTTATTTTATTGAAATAAAAATAAATTATTTTTTCTTCGCCTTAGGATTAGGTAAATCAGTAATACTTCCTTCAAATACTTCAGCAGCCATACCAATTGACTCGTATAATGTAGGGTGAGCATGAATGGTCAATGCAATATCTTCTGCATCACAGCCCATTTCAATCGCTAAACCAATTTCACCGAGTAATTCACCACCATTAACACCAACGACCGCTCCACCAATAACACGATGAGTTTCTTTATCAAAAATAAGCTTAGTCATACCCTCTGAACAATCAGATGCGATAGCACGACCAGAAGCAGCCCATGGGAAAGTGGCCACTTCATAACTAATACCTTTTTCTTTAGCTTCTTTTTCCGTCAAACCAACCCAGGCAACCTCAGGCTCAGTATAAGCAATTGAAGGGATAACTTTTGGATCAAAATAGTGTTTCAAACCAGAAATCACTTCAGCTGCCACATGACCTTCATGGACACCTTTATGGGCCAACATGGGTTGACCAACAATGTCACCAATCGCATAAATATGGGGCACATTGGTACGCATTTGTTTGTCTGTGTGGATAAAACCGCGCTCATCCACTTCTACTCCCGCTCTACCCGCATCAATCAATTTACCATTGGGTACACGACCAATTGCCACTAAAACTGCATCATAGCGCTGTGGTTTTGCCGGCGCCTTTTTGCCTTCCATTGTGACATAGATGCCATCTTTTTTAGCTTCAACCGCAGTCACTTTAGTCTCAAGCATTAAATTAAACTTCTTACTTATCTGTTTAGTAAAAAGTTTAACAATATCCTTATCGGCTGCCGGGATAACCTGGTCGAACATTTCCACAACATCAATTTCCGATCCTAATGCATGATAAACCGTACCCATTTCTAAACCGATGATACCTCCGCCCATAACTAACATACGTTTGGGAACTTTTTTTAGTTGTAGAGCATCAGTAGAATCCCACACACGCGGATCATCATGTGGAATAAATGGAAGTTGGATCGGACGTGAACCTGCTGCAATAATGGCATTGTCAAAGTTTATCGTCGTTACTTCTTTTTCTCCTTCAACGACCAGTGTATTAGCGCCGGTAAATTTACCTAAGCCATTAACAACTTTAACTTTACGGGCTTTTGCCATTCCTGCTAGACCCGTTGTCAATTGACCAATCACTTTTTCTTTCCACAACCTTACTTTATCGATATCGGTTTTCGGTTCACCAAATACGATCCCATGTGCCGCCAAGGCCTTGGCTTCCTCAATAACTTTTGCAACATGTAATAATGCTTTGGAAGGAATACAACCAACATTGAGACAAACACCGCCTAATGTTGCATAACGCTCGACTAAAACTGTTTCTAAACCCAGATCTGCACAGCGAAAAGCTGCTGAATAACCCGCAGGGCCCGCACCTAGAACCACTACTTGGGTTTTAATTTCAGTACTCATCATGACCTCTTACTTTTGTTGTCCGGCGGGTCAGACGAAAAAATTTATAACCACCGAGACGTGTGTACTACAGGCAGTTTACAGAATTGTTAACATTCTTGAAAGCACTCGAACGTGATAGAACTCTCAACCTATAGGATGAAATAGAAAAAATTCTGTAACTACTAATAATAAAATAGACCGACATTCTGCCGGTCTATAAATCACATAACCAAACGGCGAATATCACTCATTAACTGTGCAATACGAGTGACGAAACGCGCTCCATCTGCTCCATCAATAACACGATGATCAAAGGAAAGTGACATAGGTAACATCAGACGAGAAATAAATTCACTACCATTCCATACTGGTTTTATTGATGAGCGAGATAGCCCCATAATAGCCACTTCTGGCGCATTAATAATGGGTGTAAAACTCGTTGTACCAATACCACCTAAGCTAGAAATGGTAAAGCTGCCACCTTGCATATCAGACGCAGTCAACTTGCCGGCACGCGCTTTTTTCGATACTTCCATCAATTCTTTTGAAAGCTCGATAATGCCTTTCTTATTAACATCACGAATAACAGGCACCACTAAACCATTTGGTGTATCAACGGCGATACCAATATGAACATATTTTTTTAATGTTAAACGCTGAGCATCCTCAGAAATCGAACTATTGAAACGAGGCATTTCCTCTAATGCTCGAGCCACCGCTTTCATGACAAAAACTAACGGTGTAATTTTTATCCCCGTTTGCAACTTTTCCATCTCTTTATTTTGCTGCTTACGGAAAGCTTCTACTTCGGTAATATCAGCATCTTCCATTACGGTCACATGCGGGATCATTACCCAGTTACGACTCAAATTAGCACTAGATATCTTTTGAATGCGACCGAGTTCAACTTCTTCAACTTCACCAAATTTACTAAAATCAACTTTTGGCCATGGTAGCATGCCTGGCAAGCCACCCGCTGTTGCCGCTCCAGCTTCAGAACGTTTTATCGCTTCTTTCACATAAGCCTGAACGTCTTCACGCAGAATGCGACCTTTACGCCCAGTTCCGTTTACCTTAGCCAAATTGATACCAAATTCACGCGCTAAACGGCGAATAAGCGGTGTTGCATGCACATACGCATCATTTTCGATAAATTCATTCTTAGTCTCAGAAATACCACTTACCCTTGCAGTAGATGAGACTTGAGGCGCTTCAGTAGATAGGGTTGCAGATTTCGTTGCTGTTTCAGCACTGCTAACTTCTGCACTGGCAGTTGGCGAAGCTACGGTGGCATCAACTGCAAAAATCATAATAAGAGAACCAGTTTTAACTTTATCACCTTTTGCAATTTTGATCTCTTTGACTTCACCAGCGAACGGTGCAGGCACTTCCATCGATGCCTTTTCGCCTTCTACAGTAATTAGTGATTGCTCAAAGGAAATTTTATCACCAACGTTAACCATTACATCAGTAACTTCAACTTCATCATTACCAATATCCGGTACAATAACTTCCTTTAATTCACTTTTTGTTCGAGCTGCATCTTTGCTATCTGCTTTCTCTGAGTTTGTATCGGAGGCTGTTTTAGCACTAGCTTCCGGTGCTTTTTCCGCTGTATCAAAAACCATGATTAACTTGCCGGTTGCCACTTTATCACCAACAGCGACTTTAATTTCTTTCACAACCCCAGCCTGTGGTGACGGAACTTCCATTGACGCCTTTTCACCTTCTACGGTAATTAACGATTGCTCAACATCAACTTTATCGCCCACTTTTACCATAATTTCGGTAACTTCAACTTCATCTGCACCAATATCAGGAACGTTAATTTCAATAGACATTGATTTTACCTCTTATGCCAGACGCGGGTTAATTTTTTCTGGGTTGATGTTGTATTTTTTGATAGCTTCATCCACCAATTTTACATCCATTTCACCACGTTTTACTAATTCACCCAACGCCGCTACTACTACATAGGAAGTATCAACCTCAAAATGATGACGGAGGTTTTCACGGCTATCTGAACGACCAAAACCATCAGTACCCAAAACACGATAATCACTTGCAGGAATATAGGAGCGGATTTGTTCTGCAAATAATTTCATATAATCTGTTGATGCAACCGCAGGCGCATCATTCATGATTTTAGCAACATAAGGTACACGAGGTGTATCAGATGGATGTAACATATTCCAACGCTCACAATCTTGTCCTTCACGAGCTAATTCGGTAAATGACGTTACACTATAAACATCAGAACCAATACCGTACTCACTAGACAAAATTTTTGCCGCTTCGCGGACGTGACGCATCATTGAACCTGATCCTAATAATTGAACTTTGCCTTTTTTGCCTTTTAGTGATTCAAGTTTATAGATACCTTTACGAATACCTTCCTCGACACCAGCAGGCATCGCTGGCATATGATAATTTTCGTTCAAGGTAGTAATATAATAGTAAACATTTTCTTGTTTCTCACCATACATACGAACTAAACCATCGTGCATAATAACAGCAACTTCATAAGCATAAGCTGGATCATAAGAGATACAGTTAGGTATGGTTAGTGACTGGATATGGCTATGCCCATCCTCATGCTGCAAACCTTCACCATTCAATGTGGTGCGCCCTGAAGTCCCGCCAATCAGGAAGCCACGCGCTTGCTGGTCTCCCGCCGCCCATAGCAGATCACCAATACGCTGAAAGCCAAACATGGAATAATAAATATAAAATGGGATCATTGGCAGGTTATTCGTACTATATGATGTAGCGGCAGCTAACCAAGAGGCACCCGCTCCCAATTCATTGATACCTTCTTGAAGAATTTGACCTTTTTCATCTTCTTTGTAGTAGGCAACTTGTTCCCGATCCTGAGGAGTGTACTGCTGTCCATTTGGACTATAGATCCCAATCTGACGGAATAAACCTTCCATACCAAAAGTACGTGCTTCATCAGCAATAATTGGCACTAGACGATCTTTAATTGAGTTATTTTTTAACATTACGTTCAAAGCACGTACAAATGCGATCGTAGTAGAGATCTCTTTATTTTGCTCAGCTAATAATTGACTAAAATCTTCTAGGCTAGGAATATCTAATTTTTCATCAAAGGTAGGATTTCGTGCCGGTAAATATCCGCCTAATGCCTGACGACGTTCATGCAAATATTTATATTCATCTGAATCTTCTTTAAAAGTAACAAAAGGCAATTTTTCTACTTGATCATCCGCTACCGGCACATTAAAGCGATCACGGAAATAACGAACCCCTTCCAGATTCATTTTTTTCACCTGATGGGCAATATTTTTACCTTCAGCAGTATCGCCCATGCCATAGCCTTTAACAGTTTGCGCTAAAATGACTGTTGGCTTACCTTTGGTGTCTTGCGCTAGCTTAAAAGCGGCATAAACTTTTTTCGGATCATGGCCACCACGGTTTAACGACCAAATTTCATCATCGGTCATATCCTTGACGAGTGAACTTGTCTCAGGATAACGATTGAAGAAGTGTTCACGAACATAAGCGCCATCTTTAGATTTAAATGTTTGATAGTCACCGTCTAAAGTTTCATTCATCAACTGAATGAGTTTACCTGATGTATCCTTGCGCAATAATTCATCCCAGCGGCCACCCCACAGAACTTTAATAACCTGCCATCCTGCACCGCTAAAGATACCTTCTAATTCATTAACAATCTTACCATTACCAGTAACTGGCCCATCAAGGCGTTGTAAGTTACAGTTGATCACAAAAACAAGGTTATCTAACTTTTCACGAGTCGCAATGGTGATGGCACCTTTCGATTCAGGCTCATCCATTTCACCGTCACCAAGGAAAGCATAAACTGTCTGATCTGCGGTATCCTTTAAACCTCGGTGTTGCAAGTATTTTAAGAATTTTGCTTGATAAATAGCACCAATTGGACCTAATCCCATCGACACGGTAGGAAATTGCCAAAACTCAGGCATCAATTTAGGATGAGGGTAAGAGGAAAGACCTTTGCCACCAATTTCTTGCCGGAAATTGTCCATTTGCTCTTCAGTGAGACGGCCTTCCAAAAACGCACGTGCATAGATACCAGGTGAAATATGCCCTTGGAAATAAACTAAATCTCCACCATTTTTATTGTTTTTTGCCCGGAAGAAGTAATTAAAACAGACTTCATATAAAGTCGCAGAAGACTGGAAGGAAGCCATATGACCACCTAACTCCAAATCTTTTTTAGAAGCTCGTAAAACTGCCATTACAGCATTCCAACGAATCGCAGAGCGAATACGACGCTCTAAATCCATGTTGCCTGGATAATCAGGCTCATCCTCTACGGAAATAGTGTTGATATAATCACAGTTTCCAGAACCTGCTGCGATATTAACGCCGCCCTTACGTGCTTGTTGTAATACTTGATCAATAAGATACTGAGCACGATCAACACCTTCTTCACGGATGACCGATTCGATCGCCTGTAACCAGTCGCGAGTTTCGATCGGATCCACGTCATTCTTCGACATATCTGACATGGTCTATTCCTTATCTATTATCTGTTTCTAATATAGTTACTGAGCCATCTTTTGAACATATTTACTAAAACCAGAAAAAAGAACAAAAGATAGTTCCTATTGCCGCAACTTTGTCTCTAATAAATCAGAGTGATAATGCAGACGCAGCAACAAAAATCTGCACTATTAAATTAAATTTTGGTATTGTTGTATTCGACGTAAAGAACGCTCACGACGTGTATGCTCACGGCTGATGTCCAGCAAAATCTCCTCAATAAATGCTAAATGACGATGTGAAGCTTCCTGTGCTTTTTCAGGTTCACGTGCGATAATCGCTTCAAAAATTTGAGTTCTATGTTTACTTACTGCGGTATGCATTTCTTTACGTGTATATAAACACTCAAAATTTTGTCTAATATTCTGCTCTAACATTGGAACCATACAACGAAGTATATGAAGTAATACGATATTATGCGCCGCTTCAGTAACAACCAGCTGATATTGCAAAACAGCCTCAACTTCAGCATTAACATCTCCACGCTTTTGGATATCCTGAATTTGTAGATGACTTATCTTAATTCGAGCCAGATCCTCATCAGTACCTCTTAAAGCAGCATAATAAGCAGCAATACCTTCAAGTGCGTGACGTGTTTCCAAAAGATCAAATTGTGATTCCATATGGCCAGATAATAACTGGGTAAGCGGATCACTAAAGCTTTGCCATAAATTTGTTTGGACAAATGTACCTCCTCCCTGTCGGCGAAGAAGAAAACCTTTTGCTTCTAGCTTCTGAATCGCCTCACGCAAAGAAGGACGAGAAACATCAAATTGCTTAGCCAACTCGCGTTCAGGTAGCAATTTTTCTCCTGGGCGCAATATTCCTTCAAGAATTAAATGCTCAAGGCGCTGTTCAATGACATCAGATAATTTAGGTTGGCGAATTTTGCTATAAACCATATTTACAATTGGCCACTCATATTTTGCGTAAATATTTATTTAACACTACCAAAGTCAATTGGTAATACCAATTTATCCTAGATGTACATAAAGTAACAAAGTATTCACCAGCTGTCCATAAAAGCTTAAATTTAACCTTAAAAAACTTGTACTTTTTGATAAGGATTTTTAAAAATTCAAAAAAATGATAGTTTCAGTTTATTTTTAAGCAGCAATGTTAATTTTTTATATATATAATTAATCAACTGAAACATTAATATTTGCATTTAATCAAAAAAATTAATCAATATTAATGAATGAATATTTAATGTAGCAATTAAAAACACAACAAGTTTTTATAAATTATATTAATGTTTTTCAGTAAAAATGATTGATAGAATTGATGTTAAAAAATACTTAATTCAAAAAATAGATACAGTAATTAAGAAAGTTTAATTAATGTCAGTATATCATCTTGATATTTATATAAGTTAACTTACTAAATACTTAACTACATAATGTTGAATTAAGGTAAATTAATTGCTATCTCATTATTATGCTTGAATAAATAGCTAAGATATTTTAGCAATACCATCCAGCGTCTGATTAAATCTCATAGAAAGATCTATTGCGGTAATATTTTTAGTTAATGCACCAACAGAAATATAATCTACCCCCGTCTTAGCATACTCTTTTAATGTTTTTAGCGTGATATTACCAGATACTTCGAGAGCTACCCTTCCCTTAGCAATCACTACCGCTTCTTTCATCATAGGAATAGTAAAATTATCCAACATAACAATATCTGCTTTTGCTTCTACTGCTTCAATTAATTCATTTATATTTTCAACTTCAACTTCGATAGGAACATTTGTATGCGCTAAACGCGCTTTTTTAATTGCTGAAGTAATATCACCTGCTGCAATAATATGGTTTTCTTTAATTAAATAAGCATCAAATAAGCCTAACCTGTGATTAAAACCACCACCACAAAGCACTGCATATTTGAGCGCGGTTCTTAAACAAGGTATAGTCTTACGCGTATCTAACAACTTTACTTCTGTGCCTTGCAATATATCAACATAACAAGCTGTTTTGGTAGCAACACCAGATAAAGTTTGGAGGAAATTAAGCGTAGTCCTTTCAGCGATTAACAGTACATGGGCATCGCCCTCAATCGTACAAAGCATCTGACCAGATTTTATTTTATCGCCATCCCTAACCTGCCATCTAAGCTGAACAGATTGATCAAGTTGGTTAAATATCTCCTCGACCCAACGCATTCCACAAAAAATACCATCTTCACGGGTAATTATTTTAGCAAAAGCCAACTGATTTTTTGCTAACAATTGCCCACTAATATCACTCTCTATATTTATACTTCCACCTAAATCCTCTTGTAATGCGAAAGTAACATTAGCAGGTATATCTTGGTGTAAACGTTCTAATAATTGTTCCTTACGTCGCTTCACATCATGATTGATAAGTACCATTACAACTCCTCAATATTTATAGTAATAATTTATTACTAAAATTTACCCCACAGTATTGTATAAATATTTCTAGTAAATTTTTTTATTAATTTACGTCAACCTAATACGTTACTACAACATATAAAATCTAAATAGAGATTTTTTCTGCACAATTAATATAAATACTTTGCTAATAAAAACGCTTTATCTTAAAAGTAAATAAATAATACATTTTACAAAATATATGACAAATATATATTCCAGATGAGCTATCATAAATTTTTATTTATTTCTGCCATAAGCAAACTTACAAATGATGGCTAATATTAGGAAATTTATTTCAATAAAAAATAGCCAAACTAATTATTTGTGAGATTGCTCGAATTTATTTTTTTTATTTTCAACATATAAAAATAATATTTAGAACAATATTCTAATATTTTATTTTCTCATTGTTATTTTTTCTTACCCTTGTACATCATCACGTTATCTTCAATCGATAATGGAAAATATGATGAAACAACAAGGATTTTCACTAATGGAAATAATGGTAGCAATTGCAATTATTGCAGTTCTTAGCGCAATTAGTATTCCGAGCTACAAAAGTTATATGCAAAAAGCTTCTCTAACTGACATGTTGCAGTTCATTGTGCCTTATAAAATGCATACCGAACTGTGTGGATTTGAAAATGGGCATTTTACAGGTTGTCACAATGGCGTATCTTCAATTCCAACAAGTAAGACCGGAAAATATGTCAGTGATATTGAAATGAAAGACGGAATAATTAAAGTTGTTGGTACAAAATCACTAAAAGATTTAACTATAACGTTAGAGCCAACGTTATCTACAACCGAAAATCAAGTGAGCTGGAAAGTTTCTTGTGAAAGTATAGATTCCGGATTAAAAAAACATTGTGCAGACACTTTTAGATTCTAAAAAATAGGGCTCAATTATGACTTTTATAACAGCTATTCCTAAGAATTTTAATCTTATCGAAGATGAATTAAAAAAACTTTGTTATCGTCACGATATTGTAATGATAGAATTCAATTCAAAAAAACTTTCCATTGCAAGTTATAAAAAACCTAATGACAAACTGTTAACAGCACTGCGTTTTATTTCTAGTGTGCCTGTTTGTTATGATATCTGGCCAAAAGAAAAAATTGAGCATTATTTTAATCGCTGTAATCATGAAGTTGAAATACAAGAAGAACCTATACGTTATGATCCATCAATCAATAATGAAGACAAACCTAATTCACCAGCAGTAAACTATGTTGATTATCTTATTGCATCTGCCATTGAAAAACGTGCATCAGATATTCATATAGAGCCCTTTAAGAGCGCTACCAAAATCCGTATTAGAGTTGATGGTAAATTATTTTATGTTCCTTCTCCGCCAGTTGAAAATTGTGCAGAAATATTTGCTCGATTAAAAATATTAGCAAAATTGAATATTGCAGAAAAACGCTTGCCTCAAGATGGGCAACTTGAATGGATAAGCTATGATATCCACTATGCTATTCGCATTTCAACATTGCCAACACTCTATGGTGAAAAAATAGTTTTAAGAATATTAAATACTAAAAACCATTATTCTTTAGAACAATTAGGTATAAAAAATAATTTACTCTCAATTTTGAAACAAAAACTTTCTTTGCCGCAAGGAATGATTCTTATTACCGGGCCAACAGGAAGTGGTAAAACCGTAACGCTTTATAGCTGTCTTGAATATCTTAATCAAAGTGAATTAAATATTTCAACAATTGAGGATCCTGTCGAAATCCCGATAAAAGGAGTTAATCAAATACCTGTAAACGAAAAAATAGGTTTAAATTTTTCAACTATTTTAAGAGCATTACTTCGCCAAGATCCTGATATTATTATGGTAGGTGAAATACGCGATCAAAAAACAGCTGAAATTGCTATAAAAGCCGCCCAAACCGGCCATTTAGTATTATCAACACTTCATACAAATTCAACGAAAAACACATTAGAACGACTAGAAAATTTAAATGTATCTCCACATTTAATAAATTCTTGTGTGAAGTTGATTATTGCTCAGAGACTTGTTAGAAAATTATGCCCTAGCTGTAAACGTCATGAAGAAAAGCCTATTACAATTCAAAATGATAACATTGAAACTGAAATTACGTCCTGGCAGGCTATTGGATGTGATCATTGTTTTGGTGGATATTTAGGTCGAACCGCAATTTATGAATTTTTAGAGCTTAAAGAAGAAACTGTAGCTACACAATTTTATCAGCTACCAGTAAAAACAGAGAAAATACCTTTTGTTAGTTTATTTGCTTCTGGATTACTTCTAGTCAAAGCCGGCATAACAACACTAAAAGAAGTATATGAAGTAACCGGACAGGAGATAATTTAGTGAATTTTATCTATAAATATCTAGCAATTAACACGCGGGGAATATTAATAGAAAATTATAAAATATCTCATTCTAAACAGGAGGTTTTTGAATATATTCTCAAAAACAATTTAATACCTATTTCAATTAAAATCAGAGAAATTGCGCTATATACCACAAAAATTCTTAGCTATCGATTGCATTTTATGTATCAACTTAGTGTATTACTTAAATCCAATATTTCTTTAATTCAAAGTCTAAATATTATTCAAAAAGAATGTCATATGTCGGTCTGGAAATGTATATTAGCAGAAATCATTAAACGTATTAATCAAGGGGAAGCATTCTCTGCGACATTAAAATGTTATCCTAAACTTTTTCCAGAAATAATTTATCGCCTAATAGAAATAGGTGAACATACCAATAGCCTCGAAAAAAATTGCCAACTTATTTACCAACAACTTCAACAACAACAAATATTAAAACAAAAAATAACTAAAGCGTTACAGTATCCTTGCATTATTTTAATTATTGCTTCAATCGTGGTTTCACTAATGCTATTTTTCGTTTTACCTGAATTTAAAGCAATATATCAAACGTTTAATGCCCAACTTCCAATAGCAACTAGATTACTTATCATCATTTCTGATAAAATTGCTGATAATGCTTTGTATATTGTTGTTACCTTAGTTTGTATTTTTTGGGGGTATTTTATACATAGGAAATATTCGCCAAATTTAATTAAACGAGAACAAAAATTCATCTTACATTTACCATTACTTAATAAACTCATTTGTTGGCAACAACTTTACTATTTTTTTCAAACTCTCCATATTACACAAAAATCAGGATTAACATTATTAGAAGGATTCGAGTATGTATTAAAAACACTAAAACATCCCGTTTATCATGATGCTATTCATTCTATATATCAAAAAATTCAGCGAGGTATTTCTTTTAGCGAAAGTATAAAAAGAGAAAAACTATTCCCATATTTATGCTTGCAATTTATTACTGCCGGAGAATTATCAGGCAATTTAACATTATTTTTAGAAAAATTGGCTAACTGGTATCAAGAAAATCTGCTTAACTATGTAAATAAAAAGATAAAATTAATTGAACCTATGCTAATACTAATACTCGCAGTTGTAATCACTGGATTATTATTCACTATGTATTTGCCGATTTTTAATTTAGGTAATATTATTTCTTAAGTAATCAATGTAACAATAAAATAAAAAATATTATGATGTTCAAACCCGTTATGATAAACATAAAAAATTAACGGCCTTTGTTTGGAGTCTTTAATTTATATTTATTGAAAGAGAGGATGCATGAGCTATATTGTTGCTCTGACAGGCGGGATCGGAAGTGGAAAAAGCACCGTTTCAGATAAATTTGCATCCTTAGGAGTACCAATTATTGATGCAGATATTATTTCAAGACAAATTGTTATGCCTAATACTTATGCCCTTAATATGATAAAACAACATTTCGGTTCGACTATTCTCAATAACGATGGCTCTTTAAATCGTGCTAAATTAAGAAAAAAAATATTTAGTGATCCAGTAGAAAAAAATTGGTTAAATGATTTGCTTCATCCATTAATACATCAAGAAACACAACGCCAGCTAACTTTACTTGACTCCCCTTATGTAATTTGGGTTGTCCCGTTATTAATTGAAAATAATCTAGCACACCTTGCCAATCGCGTGCTAGTCATTGACGTAACACCTGAAGAACAAATTGCTCGAATAATTAAACGTGACGGTATTAGTCAGCAAGAAGCAAAAAATATTTTATCTAACCAAGTTAGCCGAACAAGGCGCTTACAAAAAGCTGATGATATAATTATCAATTACGATAACAACTTAACACTTGATGAAACTATAGCGAAATTACATCAGAAATATTTGCAATTAGCTATGAATGCTTGTCAGGAAACACATAATGAGTAATACTATTTCTACTATTATTTATGAACATCCATTAAATGAGAAAATGCGCTCTTGGCTACGCATGGAGTGTTTACTTCAGCAACTTATTGACTTAAAGAACATCAACTCATTAGCTACTGGGTTAGCTTTTTTTCGTGCAGTTTCTGAATTAATCGAAGTATTAGATCGCAGCGATATACGTGCAGACATTATCAAAGAATTAGATAAACAAAAAAATAAACTTAATCAATGGTGCAGTGATCCCCACGCAGATAAAACATTGATTAAAAATCTTCTAAAAGAACTCCAAGAAAATCTCACACTATTAAGAGAAGCACCACGCATTGGTCAGCACTTACGGCAAGATAAAGTTATTAGTATTGCTCGCCAGCGTTTAAGTATACCTGGAGGTTGTTGTAGCTTTGATTTACCGGCCTTACATTTATGGTTAAATACTCATAAAAAAGAAATTGAGACTAGAATTAACTTTTGGATTGATGGCATCCTTCCATTACGTTCTGCTTTAAATATGCTATTAAATTTGATCCGCAAGTCTAATACATTTACTAATCAAAAAAGCTATAATGGTTTCTATCAAGGCAGCGTAGAAAATGCGGATCTTATCCGAATAAAATTACCGATAAATCTATCCTTATATCCTCAGATTTCTGGGCATAAAACACGTTTTGCTATCCGCTTCTTACATGAAGACAGCGAAAATGGTATTGTACCTGATGAATTACCATTTAAATTAGCCTGTTGTTAGGAGTCATTATGCCAGATAAGTTCACGGTAAAATGTCCAACTTGCCATAAAATTGTTATTTGGCAAGAGAGTAGCCTTTATCGCCCCTTTTGCAGTAAACGTTGTCGATTAATCGATCTTGGTGAATGGGCTGGTGAAGAAAAAAGGATTTCAAGCCAACAAAATATTTCTGAAATAGATGATTGGAATGAAACCTCCGATGATCCTAACATTAAAAAATAAATTTAAAATCAAAAACACTATGATCTTATCTACATCATTACATAACTCTTAAATACAATAATATAACAAACTTATTTATTTTAACTTATTTGTCGGATAGCAACTCAAATCACATTATTGATTAACATATCAACAATTACTCGGTTCGCAGGTGGAAATTCTTCAGCTACCAGTGATTTTTGTAAAAGCCAACGTGAAGATTGGCCTTCTTTTCCATACGGCTGGCAATCCCATTGTTCCACAAGAAAAAAATGCAACGTTATTCTACGATCTGGCAATTCATGTTCAACAACCTGCAACAATTGACTGTTAATAACATCTATCCCAATTTCTTCTTTAAGCTCACGAAACAATGCTTCTACCGGTGTTTCGCCAACTTCTAATTTACCACCAGGAAATTCCCAAAAACCCCCCATATGGGAATTAGCTGCCCGTTGGGTAATAAAAATTTCTTGTTGTGCATTTCTAATAATACCAACAGCAATGTGTAATTGTTTTTTTTTCATAAAATAATTTAATTATTTTTTAGTTGTACAGTAAAAAAGCGGATATATTCTCCGCTCTTATTTTTAATTGTTTTAGCCAATTCGCTTTAACCTAAGCTACCATGGCAATGCTTATATTTTTTACCTGAGCCACATGGACAAGGTTCATTTCGACCAATTTTATGGCCTTGGGCCGCCATTTGAGCTTCCGTTTTTGACATCAATGATTCATTTTCAATTTCATGGCTAAGCCGCTGCTTTTTCATAAGACGTTCTGCCTCTTCTCGTCTTTGCTGATCAAGTACAGTGACTTCCTCTGGTAATCGAACTTCCACTTTGCTTAATGTACTAATTACTTCATATTTCAAAGTTTCTAACATATTTGCAAACATACCAAAAGATTCGCGCTTATATTCCTGTTTTGGATCTCTTTGGGCGTAGCCTCGTAAATGAATACCCTGGCGCAAATAATCCATTGCAGCCAAATGCTCTTTCCATAATGTATCAAGAGTTTGTAGCATGATGCCCTTCTCAAAATTACGCATCATCTCGCTGCCAACAATGTCTTCTTTTTCTCTATAAGCTGCAATCGTTTTTTCTAGAATACGTTCACGCAAAGTTTCTTCATGTAATTCGGGTTCTTTATCCAACCACTCCTGAATAGGTAATTCTAAACTAAAATCGTTACTTAACCGCTTTTGTAAACCATCAATATCCCACATTTCTTCCAAAGATTGGGGAGGGATATAAGCATCAATAGTTGCGGTTATAACGTCTTCACGAATACTGTCAATTGTTTCACTAACATCACCACCATCTAATAGATCATTGCGCTGTGAATAGATAGCTCGGCGTTGATCGTTAGCGACATCATCATATTCTAAAAGTTGTTTTCGAATATCAAAGTTACGGCTTTCAACCTTACGCTGTGCATTCGCAATAGCTTTTGTTACCCAAGGATGTTCAATTGCTTCACCAGGTTTCATACCCAATTTACGCATCATACCTGCCACTCGATCAGAGGCAAAAATACGCATCAAAGAATCTTCCATTGAAAGATAAAAACGGGATGAACCGGGATCACCCTGGCGTCCAGAACGTCCGCGTAATTGGTTATCAATACGACGAGATTCATGGCGTTCTGTACCAATGATATGCAAACCACCAGCAGCAATTACCGCCTCATGACGCTCTTGCCACGCTGTCTTGATTTTATCAATTTGCTCCTGACTAGCGTCCTCTAGTTTATTGATTTCTGCCTGCCAACTACCTCCTAATACAATATCTGTACCTCGCCCGGCCATATTAGTGGCAATAGTCACTGAACTTGCCTGCCCTGCTTCAGCAATAATATCGGCTTCCATCGCATGGAACTTAGCATTTAAAACATTATGCGCAATTTTAGCTTTAGTAAGTTCCCGAGAAATTAGCTCTGATTTTTCGATTGAAATAGTACCTACTAATACCGGTTGGCCTCTGCTAGTACATTCACGAATATCATCGATAATGGCAGCAAATTTGTCCGCCTCAGTCATATAAACTAAATCAGGTAAATCATTACGGATCATCGGACGATTAGTTGGAATAACAATGGTATCCAATTTATAGATAGATCTAAATTCGAAAGCTTCTGTATCAGCGGTACCGGTCATACCCGCGAGTTTTTCGTATAGCCGAAAATAATTCTGGAAGGTAATTGATGCTAATGTCTGATTCTCATTTTGAATTTCAACCCCTTCTTTTGCCTCAACGGCTTGATGCAATCCATCTGACCAACGACGTCCTTCCATTGTACGTCCGGTATGTTCATCAACAATAATAATCTGACCGTCTTTAACAATATAATCCACGTCTCGACTGAAAAGTGCATGCGCGCGTAGGGCAGCCATAACGTGGTGCATAAGCATAATATTAGCCGGAGAATAAAGTGATTCGCCCTCTTCCATTAAATTGGCTTTTGCTAATAATTGTTCAATTAATTCCAAACCACGTTCTGTCAAGGTAACTTGACGCGATTTTTCATCAACAGAAAAATGTCCTTCACCTTGAAAAGTATCTGAATCTTCTTTCTCTTGCTGCTTAAGATGAGGAATTAATTTATCCACTTTTTTATATAGATCTGAACTATCTTCCGCTGGTCCTGAAATAATCAATGGAGTACGAGCTTCATCAATTAAAATAGAATCAACCTCATCGACTAATGCATAGTGGAGTTTACGCTGCACACGCTCTTCTGGACTAAAAGCCATATTGTCACGCAGATAATCAAAACCATATTCATTGTTAGTCCCATAGGTAATATCCGCAGCATAGGCTTCGCGCTTCATTGTCGCAGGCATACCGGGTAAATTAATACCGACTGTCATACCAAGAAATTCGAACAGTAATCGATTATTTTCTGCGTCACGCTTAGCCAAATAGTCATTTACGGTAACAATATGGACACCCTTACCCGTTAAAGCATTTAAATAAGCAGGTAATGTTGACGTTAATGTTTTGCCCTCACCAGTACGCATCTCTGCAATACAGCGCTCATTAAGTACCATACCACCTAGCAACTGAACATCAAAATGCCGCATATTAAATACACGTTTACTGGCTTCGCGAACGGTTGCAAATGCCTCAGGGATCAAATCATCTAATGTTGCTCCTGATTTTAGGCGCTGCCGAAATTCATCAGTTTTGGCTTTAAGCTCTTGGTCGGAAAATTTTTCAAATTCAGGCTCTAACTTATTAATAATATGAACAAATTTATCTAAACGACGTAAAGTACGATCATTACGACTACCAAAAATTTTTGTTAGTAACTTAGTTAACATAAATATTTTTTCTCAATTCAGGCGGTGCTGTTATTAAAATCCGCCTATATTATCTGGTTTCAACCAATATAATTAATATATTTAGTTGAACAATGGTTGCTATAAGAATCAACGAAAAGTCTATGAAATTTTTGTTACGGTCCGGCTCGAATACCCTGACCCCAAGCAACCCATAGCGCAGTTTGGTAGGCAATGTGATAAGAAGATTGTGTTAATGAATTGGTAAAATTTTGCTCATTAGGATAAAAAACACTCAAATTAACCATAGAGTAAAGAGTGTCAAGCATATTATAAAGCGAAATTGATTTTTTACGCACGCTTAAATTGGCCGCCAATTGCTTTTGTGTCTCATAAGCTGAGAAAACAAAAGTCAGTTGGCGGATCATATTTCGTAAAGCATGCTGATGCCAATAATTTGCGCCACAATTATAAAAAATACGATATTTACTGACTGCTTGTAGATGATCTAATGCTAAATTTTGCTGATAATTTGGTAATAATTGGCTAGTATGTGACATATTTTCAGTCACTTTTGCCAAAGTTGTAGGTATACCAATACTGGCCGTTACAATACCTAATAACAAGTGCGGCCAAAAATATCGTTTACCAAAATGTCGCCAAAGATCTAATATATTCATTGAATATCATATAATATAAGAATTGGAGTAAAAAAATGCGCGATAGTTATCCCCAATCTTTAAATATTTTGTTAAAAGAAAACAACCATGATTCAAATACCTTACAAACCATTCAACAGCGCGCGCAGGCATTAATTAAACTCAATAATACTGTTATCAGCCTACTTCCTATCGAATTAAAGGCTTGGTGTCGAGTCGCTAATTATCGTCAACATATTCTTATTCTAGAAGTTACCAATGCTAGCCGAAAAGCACGATTAAGCTATGAACTTCCTACGCTACTTTCAACATTACGTAACACTATTTTACCATCTTTATCTTCAATCAACATAATGATTAATCCATCATTATCATCTAAAAATTTAAAAAATTGCTTATCAATTCATCAAATAGCTATAAAACCATCAAAACAGATAATAAGCAAACTAAGCAAAGAGAGTGCAAAGACAATACGTAACCTGGCAAAAAGAAGTCCAAAAAAGCTAAAGGAAAAATTAGAGCGACTAGCTGCATTGGCCGGAGAGAGTACCAAAGCAACTAGCAATAAAGATTAATTTTGAGTAAAAAACATCAACGAAAGTAATGTAAGAGCGAGAATAATCCACTGATGTACCATAGATAGAATATCCTGCTTAAAATAATATATCTCAGATTATTATTGTCGAAGGTGTTTTAAATGCGACAGGCATTTCAGATTCATCTTCGAACGTCACCATATCCCAAGCAGATTCAGCTGCTAAAACAGCTTGCAATAATTTATTATTCAATGCATGGCCTGATTTATACGCGGTGAAAGCACCAACAATATTATGTCCACACATAAATAAATCACCAATAGCATCTAGCGTTTTATGACGCACAAATTCATCCTCAAAACGCAAACCATCTTCATTTAGTACGCGATAATCATCAACAACAATCGCACAATCAAAGCTGCCGCCTAAACATAAGCCTTTAGATTGTAAGTATTCAATATCACGCATGAAGCCAAAGGTACGCGCACGGCTAATATCTCTAACAAAAGATTTGGCCGAAAAATCTAGTTTATAACGTTGAGTACTACTATTAATAGCAGGATGATTGAAATCGATAGTGAAATCTAAGCTAAATCCGTTATAAGGCGCTAACTCAGCCCATTTATCACCATCTGTAACTCGGACATTTTCTTTAATACGAAGAAATTTCTTGGCGCTGTTTAACTCTTCAATGCCTGCATCTAACAATAAAAATACAAAAGGTGCAGCACTTCCATCCATTATTGGGATTTCAGGTGCATCTACCTCAATGATAATATTGTCAATTCCTAGCCCTGCTAATGCAGCATTCAGATGTTCTACCGTTGAAATACGTACATCATCTTCATTGACCAAGCAGGTGCATAGCATGGTATCACGTACCGATTTTGCCTCAGCCGGGAAATCAACCGGTGGATTTAAATCTGTACGGCGGTAGATGACCCCGGTATTTGCCGGTGCTGGACGCAATGATAAAGTGACTTTCTTGCCGGTATGTAAACCGACGCCCGTCGCTTGAACAATACGTTTTAGTGTCCTTTGTTTGATCATCGTTTTTTCTCACATCGTTAACTGTCTTGCTAACCCTCATTCCGTTAACTGTCTTGCTAACCCTCATTCCAGGATTAGCAAGATATTTTAGCACAAAAAGCAGAGAAACCAATCAATTGTTAACTAATCAGCCTGTTTTCTTAAAAAAGCTGGAATATCAAGATAGTCCGGCTCCTTATTTGACGGCATATTTTGTTCATTCACCACTTTAGCAGCCGTTTTTTCTTCCGTTAACGGAGTCATGCCAGGCATTGAGCCTTGCATCTGCTGATAACGCTGCTCTAGCGATGATTTTTGGGCTGTTTTGTTAGTAACCAACGTGATTTCTGGCCGCTTATCCATACCAATCCCTGTGGCAACCACGGTCACACGTAACTCATCATTCATTTCAGGATCTAGTGAAGTACCGATAACAACCGTTGCATTATCCGATGCAAATGCACGAATGGTATTACCCACTGTTTCAAATTCATCCAGTCGTAAATCAAAACCTGCGGTAATATTAACCAATACACCACGAGCGCCCGATAAATCAATGTCTTCCAATAAGGGGCTAGAAATTGCCATTTCTGCCGCTTCTTCAGCGCGATCTTCACCTCGTGCCACGCCAGATCCCATCATGGCATAACCCATTTCAGACATGACGGTACGAACATCAGCAAAATCCACATTCATTAAACCTGGACGAGTGATAAGCTCAGCGATGCCTTGAACCGCACCTTTTAGCACATCATTGGCAGCACCGAATGCATCGAGCAAAGAAATACCTCGCCCTAGCACTTTTAATAATTTATCATTCGGAATAGTAATCAACGAATCGACATGCTTAGACAGCTCTGAGATCCCTGTTTCAGCAAATGCCATGCGTTTTTTACCTTCAAAGTTGAAAGGTTTGGTCACAACTGCTACCGTCAGGATACCAAGCTCTTTAGCAACTTCGGCCACAACTGGGGCTGCGCCGGTGCCCGTACCACCACCCATACCAGCAGCAATAAAGACCATGTCTGCCCCATCAAGCGCATTGCGCAAGGCTTCACGATCTTCTTCAGCGGCATTACGACCAACTTCAGGATTTGCTCCTGCTCCCAAGCCTTTTGTAATACCATTGCCGATCTGAATAGTTTGTCCTACTGCTGTTTTACGTAATGCCTGAGCATCCGTATTAACAGCAAAGAATTCAACACCTTCGATGCGTTCACGCACCATGTGTTCAACGGCATTGCCACCGCCACCGCCAACGCCGATGACTTTAATCACCGCGTCATTGGTTAATTCCATTGGTTCAAACATAATCTCTCTCCGTTTTGTGCCTTATATAGAAGCGAAGATTTGCTTCTTACAAAATTAAAATTCTTTTCTCAGCCAACTAGTGATTTTATGAAACCAACTACTCACTGATGTACGCTTATCCATTTCGGCTTCATTCCCAAAATGAGTCTGTTTGCCGTAATGCAGGAGCCCAACAGCTGTGGAGTAATAAGGCTCCTGTGCATTGTCCGTTAAACCAGTTATATTTAATGGCTTACCGATGCGTACCTGAGTATGAAATACTCTTTGGGCACATTCGACTAGACCATCAATCTGAGCACCGCCTCCTGTTAAGACAATACCCGCCGCCAGATGATGTTTAACACCTTGCTGGCGTAATTGTTCTTGCAATTTTAAAATCTCTTCATTTACTAAGTTTAGCAACTCTGTGTAACGTGGCTCGATTACTTCAGCTAATGTTTGACGTTGTAAACTTCTTGGCGGCCGACCACCTACACTGGGTACCTCAACATTTTCGTCTTTACTAACAATAGTACCTAATGCGCAACCATGGCGAACTTTTATTGTTTCCGCATCGCTGGGAGGGGTACCAAATGCATAGGCAATATCACTGGTCACGACATTCCCTGCATAGGGTATAACCTTGGTATGACGCAGTGCACCGCCAGTATAAACCGCTATATCCATGGTTCCACCGCCAATATCGACAACACATACCCCCAATTCACGCTCATCTTCCGTTAAAACGGAATAACTTGACGCTAAACCGGCAAAAATCAATTGATCTACTTTTAAACCACAGCGTTCAACTGCTTTGACAATATTTTTGGCCATATCATTATGGCAAGTAATTAGATGTACCTTAGTTTGCATACGTACACCTGAAAGTCCGACCGGATTTTTAATTCCTTCTTGATAATCAATAGCATACTCTTGTGGAATAACGTGTAAAATTCTATGTTCATCACGAACTCGGACAGATTTAGCTGTATGAACAACGCTATCTACGTCATCTTGAGTAACTTCATCTTCAGAAATAGGTACCATACCTATTTCATTCTGGCAGCTAACATGCTTGCCAGAAAGCGCCAGATAAACCGATGATATTTGGCAATCCGCCATCAATTCAGCTTGATCAATAGCTCGCTGCACACATTTAACGACAGATTCCAAATCATTCACGCCGCCTTTATCCATCCCTCGAGATGGACAATTGCCGACACCAATAATATTTACCATACCATCAGGCAAAATTTCACCAACCAGCGCAGAAACCTTGGAAGTTCCAATTTCAAGACCAACTACTAATTTTCTGTCCGTCGTTTTAATCATCGTTAATTTGCCTGTATCTGATCAATCAGCAGTTCCAAACTCTTTCAACTCAGTGTGTAGTAGATTCGGCTAAAAGTGGTAACCAACCTACCGCTGCACCGCTACCATATCGCAAATCTATATATCCAATACGTTTATCTGTAACTTGTTTTAATAGTGGATAAAGCTCAACAAAACGGTTCAATCGCTCTTTAATATCCTGTTTACCAATATTTAATCGAATATCATTGGCTAAAACTAATTGCCACGCGCGGCGTGCAGTCATCGATACTGATTTAATGCTAAAATTATGTGGCGCCAGTTGCTGTTGCATAACACGATACATTTCTAAAACTTCTTGCTGACTGCCTTGTGGACCATATAACATCAGGAAATTACCTTTAACATTTAGTAACACTGGTAAACTAAAAACTGTTCCTTCAGCATTAATAAAAAAAGTATCATTCCATTTGGCATAAGGTTTATATTCTACTAGATGAATTTTTAGTTCATCAGGCCATTGCTTACGGACCGTAACTTGTCTTATCCACGGCATGGTTTTTATTTGATTCTGGATCGCATTCACATCAATTGTCATAAATGTACCCGGCATACCCAGTGCCAATATTGCTTTTCTAACATTATCGTCACGGGTGTAATGGCGTTCGCCAGTGATCACCAGCTTGGAAATCGGCAATCTATTGGCATCTTTCATCCAATTTAACACCATCCACCCACTCCCTATAATAGTACCCAATACTATTAAGAAGAAAATAATGCCTGCCAAATAAGAACCATTACTTCGGCCACCATCGTTCCGACGCTCTTTAGGCTCTTTATTACGAACGTTCAGTGATGCCTGCGGCATATTAGTCCGCCAATTCCAAAATCTTTTTAACTAACTGTGAAAAAGTCATTCCTGCTTGTTTCGCAGCCATGGGTACCAAACTATGGCCAGTCATTCCCGGTGAGGTATTAATTTCTAATAAATAAAAAACACCATCGTTATCTCTCATGACATCAACACGCCCCCAACCAGCACAACCAACCGCCTTATAAGCCGCTAGCGCTAATTTATTCAATTGCTCTTCTTCTTCAGCTTTCAACCCACTAGGACAGAAATATTGTGTCTCATTAGAGAGATATTTTGCATCATAATCATAAAAAACGCCTACCGGTTGAATACGAATCGAAGGCAATACCTGTTCCCCTACAATTGCCACGGTATATTCCGGCCCATTTAGCCATTTCTCAATCAGCACATCTTTGTCATAACGAAAAGCGAACTCTAGCGCTATTCTTAATTCAGACAAAGTGGTTACTTTGCTCATACCAACGCTTGAACCTTCAAGACTTGGTTTTACAATAAGCGGTAAACCCAAATGACAAACAGACTCAAAAAGCATTTCATCTGACATCATGGCTAACTGTTGCTTGTCCAGTGCTATATAGGGTGCAATCGGCAAACCTATACCCGCCCATAACTGTTTAGTACGTAACTTATCCATTGAAAGTGATGAAGCTAAAACCCCACTCCCGGTATAGGGTAAGCCTAAAAATTCTAAAACCCCTTGTACTGTCCCATCTTCACCACCGCGTCCATGTAAGGCAATAAAAACTTTATTATAACCAGCCTCTTTTAATTTGATGACAGCAAAATCTTTAATATCAACTGGATATGCAGCTATGCCAGCGTCACGTAAGCCATTTACTACCGCATCGCCAGATTGCAGCGACACTTCTCTTTCGGCTGAATTTCCGCCTAAAAGCACGGCAACTTTATCAGCCATGATACTTTTCCTTACTCGTTAGCATTGGCCGTAAATCTGTGTCAGCCAAATTACGTGCTATTTTGCCAATATTTCCAGCTCCCTGTATAAGTATCAGGTCGTTATCTTCTATAATTTTTGCTAAGGTTTCGCCAATTTGGTCATGCTCAGCGATAAAAATAGGATCTAATTTGCCTCGATTGCGAATTGTCCGACATAATGATCGACTATCTGCACCAGGGATAGGTTCCTCTCCTGCCGGATAGACATCTAGCATCAACAACACATCGACCTGCTCTAAAATATTGGCAAAATCATCATACAAATCACGCGTGCGAGTATATCTGTGAGGTTGAAAAACCATCACGATACGTTTATTTGGCCATCCTTCTTTTGCTGCTTTAATAGTAGCATCAACTTCTGTTGGATGGTGACCATAATCATCCACCAGCATAACGCTACCTTTTTTGCCATTAACATCCGCTAAAGGGAAATTACCTAACAAATCAAAACGTCTCCCAGTCCCTTGAAATTTTTTTAACGCCGTCAAGATAGCGCTATCATCAATACCTTCTTCGGTTGCTACCGCAATGGCCGCAGTCGCATTTAATGCATTATGACGCCCTGGTGCATTCAAGATGAAAGCTAAATCGGCTCTGTTTTCGCGCGCTACAGTAAAGAAACCTTGATTACCTCGTTGCTTGTAAGATGTAATCCGGACATCTGCGTCATCGCTAAAGCCATAAGTGGTAATATAACGACCTATTTGCGGTAACAACGAACGCACCACCGGATCATCAATACATAATACCACCCGACCGTAAAATGGTAGATTATGTAAGAAACTGATGAAGGTCTGTTTTAATTTCTCAAAATCACCATCATAAGTTTCCATGTGATCTGCTTCGATATTTGTTATAACAGCAACTAACGGTTGTAAATGTAAGAAAGAAGCATCACTCTCATCAGCTTCGGCAATCAAATAGCGGCTAGTACCTAAACGTGCATGAACACCTGCCGCTTTCACCAGTCCACCATTGATAAACGTCGGGTCTAACCCTGCCTGTGCATAAATACTGGCAATCATCGCAGTGGTAGTCGTTTTGCCATGAGTTCCTGCGATAGCAATCCCATGACGAAAACGCATCAATTCTGCCAACATTTCAGCGCGTCGAATGACTGGAATACGTGCTTCACGTGCTGCAATAATTTCTGGATTATCCGCCGCAATTGCCGTAGAGACGACGACGACACAAGCATTTGCGACATTCTCTGGTCGGTGATTAAAATAAATTTTTGCCCCAAGCTCTATTAATTGCTCAGTAACCGTATTAGGTAACAAATCAGACCCACTAATTTCATAACCTTCGTTAGCCAATACTTCAGCAATACCGCCCATGCCAGCACCGCCAATGCCAACAAAATGGATATGCTTAACCCGACGCATTTCGGGCACTGTTGCTCTTAATTTGGCTAATTGTTGTGTATTCACTATATTCTCTTCACTATTTTTATCGCTGATTTCAACATTATTCAATGCAAAATCGATTTCATTTAGCAACTTCAATTAAGGCTGCCGCCACACGTTTAGTTGCATCAGTAACTGATGCCGCTCTAGCTTTTTTCGCCATGTCTAATAACTGCGGGCGCGACCATTGATTTAAAAGTTTTACCAACACATCGGTTGAAAATTGCCGCTGCTCAACAATTTTCGCTGCGCCTGCCTTTTCTAACGGTAATGCATTCCAATACTGCTGCCGATCTTTATGCTGGAAAGGAATAAAAATTGCCGGTAAGCCGGCAACAGCGACCTCACTAACCGTTAAAGCACCAGCGCGGCAAATGATGATATCAGCCCAGGCATAAGCCTCCGCCATATCATCAATAAATTCAGTTACTTTATAATTATCTGATTTACCGCATAACTTTTTATATAAAGTTTCCGTCATTTGTTGAGCACCTTTACCTGCTTGATGCCAAATGGTCACTTTTCCATCTAATTGAGCAGCGACTTCGGGTAATATTTGGTTTAAAACTCTTGCTCCTTGACTACCACCTATCACTAATATTCGAATAGCGCCATCACGATCAATTAAACGTTCTTCAGGCTCAGGTAATGCTAATACTGCTTCACGAACTGGGTTTCCGACTACCGTAGCATTAGGAAACGCACTTGGAAATGCCTGTAAAACACGCTTGGCAATTTTTGCTAACCAACGATTGGTTAAGCCTGCTACCCCATTTTGCTCATGCAGTACAATTGGAATATTACATAACCATGCAGCCACGCCGCCTGGGCCAGAAACATATCCCCCCATACCTAATACCACATCAGGTTGATAACGCTGCATAATCACTTTTGCCTGCTTTATTGCTTTAATAATTTTAAACGGCGCGATCAGCAATGCTTTAATACCCTTACCACGTAAACCTGAAATGTTTATAAATTCAATTTCAATGCCGTGCTTTGGAACTAAATCTGCCTCCATCCGGTCAGCAGTTCCTAACCAACGTACATCCCAGCCTTGTTGCTTTAGATAATCAGCCACCGCCAGTCCCGGAAAAACATGTCCTCCGGTACCACCTGCCATCACCATGAGGCGTTTTGGTTGGCTCATTTCGTTCTCCTTACAAATGCTTGCGCTCTCTTAAGGCGTGTTTCAAAATCGATACGTAACAAGATAGCAATGGCAATAAACATAATTAATAGGCTAGAGCCACCATAGCTAATTAACGGTAATGTCAATCCTTTAGTTGGTAACATGCCTGCTGCTGCGCCAACATTAACCAATGCTTGGAAAGTGAACCAGATACCAATTGAACAAGCTAAATAACCCGAAAAATGTTGCGTTGCATCTAACGCCCGTTTGCCAATCATCATGCTGCGAAAAGCAACGAAAAATAACATTAAAAGTACTAACACAACACCGATATAACCGAGTTCTTCGGCTAAAACCGAGAAAATAAAATCAGTATGTGCTTCAGGCAAATATTCTAATTTTTGAATAGAATTACCTAAACCTTGGCCCCATAATTCACCACGCCCAAAAGCCATCAAAGATTGTGTTAATTGATAGCCGCTGCCAAAAGGATCTGCCCATGGATTGAGAAAAGAGGTTATTCGACGTAAACGATAAGGTTCAAAATAAATCAAGCCAATAACACCTACCGCACAAATAACAATACCAATAATAAACGGCGCTAATCTAGCGCCCGCAAGGAATAGCAATGCTAAAGTGGTCACAACCAATACAATTACTGTACCTAAATCAGGTTGCAATAGCAGCAAAATAGCCATCAATATTAGAATGCACATCGGCTTAATAAAGCCCAAAAATCGTGTTCGTACTTCATCAGTTTTTCTAACTAAATAACTGGAGACATAGCAAAACAGGGCTAATTTTGCGACCTCAGCCGGCTGTATACGAACAATCCCGGTATTAATCCAACGAGAAGCACCATTAACTGAGCTTCCGGCAACCAGTACCACTAATAACAGTATTAAGGCGGTGATTAATAATAAAAAGTTATATTTTTCCCACCATATCATTGGCATATTTAAGACTAATAAAGCTAAAGCAAATGATAAAATAAGATAGATAACATCTCGTTTTGCAAAGAAAAAAGGATCTTGAGTTAAACGCTGCCCAACCGGCATCGAAGCTGATGTCACCATAATAAAACCGATTATAGCTAGACCTAATGTTAGCCAAACTAAAGTACGATCATAAAGGATCGTATCCAGCACATCGTTATCAGGCTCACCGTTGGCCCAATTTTTCAGCTGTTTGAAGTTGAATATCATCATTGACCTAATTCCTTCGCTAATTGGCTAAACCGTTCACCCCGTTGCTCAAAATTACGAAATTGGTCGAAGCTGGCACAAGCCGGTGAAAGAAGTACCATATCACCGGCTTTCAATTCAGGTACGATGACCCGTAGACATTGCTCCATTGTATCTAGTAGCAAACTATTTGCTTTTAACTGTGCCAATTGATAACCATCACGGCCAAAACAGCATAATTTAATATTTTTTGCTGAGATATAAGGTTTTAATGGTGAAAAATCTGCCGATTTCCCCTCCCCACCCAATAATAAATAAAGCGTACCAGCGACTTGTAAACCTTTTAAAGCTGCTTCCGTACTGCCAACATTGGTTGCTTTAGAATCATTTACCCATTGAATACCTAGATGCTGATGAACTAATTGGCAACGATGGGGCAAGCCTGCATATTGAGTTAATGCCGCTAAACTGGCTTTACGCGGAATATTCACTGCATCAGCTAAAGCCAGGGCAGCCACTCCATTAAGATAGTTATGCTGCCCAACTAACCGTATTTCAGCGGTATTAATAATAGGCTGCCCTTTTATTTGTAATTCTTGGCAACGGGTATTCAATTGATAATCGCCGCTATTAATGCCAAAACTGATACAACGAGCATCACGACCGCGCAATGGCCAGGTTTGTGGATCTTGTTGATTAATAATACAAATTTTAGCGCCAGCATAAATTCGTAACTTAGCTACACGATATTGTTGAATGCCAGACGGATATCGATCCATATGATCTTCTGTCACATTCAATATGGTTGCTACCGCTGCCTTTAAACTGGATGTTGTTTCAAGTTGAAAACTGGAAAGCTCTAATACATATAAATCATAATCTTTGGCTAATAATGTCAGAGCCGGCGTCCCAATGTTACCACCAATTGCCACTCGCCAATTAGCTGCTTTTGCCATTTCGCCAACTAGTGCTGTAACCGTACTTTTACCATTAGAGCCAGTAATAGCCACGATAGGTTTGTGCGTTTCGCGACAAAAAAGCTCAATATCACCAATAATTTCAATCCCTTTATCTGCTGCTATTTTTAATTCTGGGGTAGCAAGGGAAATACCTGGGCTAACGACGATCAAATCAGCTGCCATCAGCCATTCATTATTCCAACTGCCACAGTGACAGTCGACTTCGGCAGGCAATTTGTCTTTACCTGGTGGTGTTATTCGGGTATCAATCACGCGTGGTACAACCTGGCGAGAGAGAAAAAAGTCGACACAAGATAGACCTGTCTGGCCTAACCCGATTATGACAACTTTTTTGCCCTGATAATTAACCATTATTAACGTACCTTTAATGTCACTAATCCAATCAATACCAACATTAATGAAATGATCCAAAAACGCACAATAACTCGAGGTTCAGGCCAGCCTTTTAATTCGTAATGATGATGGATCGGTGCCATGCGAAAAATGCGTTGGCCACGCAGTTTAAATGATCCCACTTGTAAAATGACCGATAAGGTTTCAACGACAAACACCCCACCCATAATCAATAATAAAAATTCTTGCCGTAGTAAAACTGCAATCGTTCCTAATGCACCGCCTAATGCTAAAGAGCCAACATCACCCATAAAAACTTGCGCAGGATAGGTGTTAAACCATAAAAATCCCAAACCGGCACCAACAATTGCCGTACAAACCACGACTAATTCACCTGCATGATTGATATAAGGAATTTTTAAATAGTTAGCAAAATTGAAATTACCCGTTGCCCAAGCCACTAGTGCAAAGCCGGCGGAAATAAAAACCGTTGGCATAATCGCTAAACCGTCTAATCCATCAGTTAAATTAACTGCATTACTTGTGCCGACAATGACAAAATAAGTCAGTAAAATATAAAACAGACCCAGTTGTGGCATGACATCTTTAAAAAAGGGTACAACCAATTGCGTGACTGCCGTATCCTTACCTGTGCTATATAAAACAAATGCGACACCCAGAGCTAATAAGGATTGCCAGAAATATTTCCAACGAGCTATCAACCCTTTAGCGTTTTTACGCACCACTTTACGATAATCATCAATAAAACCAATAACGCCATATCCCAATAAAACAACTAGTACGCACCAAACATAGGGATTATTTAACCGCGCCCATAGCATGACTGAAATTACAATAGAAGATAAAATCAATACGCCTCCCATGGTAGGCGTACCACGCTTACTAAAATGCGATTCGGGACCTTCATCACGCACAACCTGACCTATTTGTAATTTTTGCAAATAGAAAATCAAATGGGGTCCCATCCATAGCGCAATCACCAAAGCCGTTAACAAACTGGTAATAGCCCGAAATGTCAAATAGGAGAAAAGATTAAAGCCAGAAAAATATTTAACTAAATATTCGGCTAACCAGACTAACATAAAAAGCACTCCTGTAAGGCGTGTACAACTTCTTCCATTGCTGTACTGCGCGAACCTTTAACTAAAACTGATACGGTTTCGTGTTCTTTTATTAATGGGATCAGTTTCGCAATTAACTCTTTTTTAGAAGCAAAATGCTCACCACAACCACTCTGTTGGCTAATAATGACACTTTGTTGACCGACACTTAACACTCGGTCAAGCTTCATTTGGCGAGTCGCCACGCCGACCTCCTGATGACATTTTTCAGTCTTATCGCCTAATTCCCCCATATCACCAACAACCAAGATACGGTAGCCTGGCATTTGGGACAAAACATCGGCGGCGGCAATCATAGAGCCGGTATTAGCATTGTAAGTGTCATCTAAAATAAGCTTACCGGGCGCTAAATAAATCGGGTATAAACGACCTGATACTGGCTGAACATGTGCCAATCCAAGACTAACTTGCTCAAGGGTTGCCCCCACTGACATTGCTAACGCGCTAGCCGCTAATGCATTGGCAATATTATGTTTACCTGGCAAGGCTAAAAATATTGAGGCCACACCGATCGGTGTATGCAACTCAAATTCGCTACCTGTTGATTTAATTGCAATATTTTCCGCATAAAAATCAGCCTGTTGCTGTTTTGTTAGCGAAAAACGCCATAGGGTTTGCTGTTGTTTAAAATACGATTGCCAATTTTTCCAATCATGGCTAGCCAAATTAATAACCGCCGTTCCTTGTTCCGCTAATCCTTGAAAAATCTCGCCTTTTGCTTTAGCAACACCCGTTAATGAACCAAAACCTTCAAGATGGGCAGCAAATAAATTATTGACTAATACGCTATCCGGTCTAACCATATTAGTTGTATAGGCAATTTCACCAATATGATTAGCTCCCATTTCAATCACTGCATACTCGTGCTCTGCCGTCAAACGAAATAACGTTAATGGTACACCAATATCATTATTGAAATTACCTTCAGTAAAAAGTGTCATGCCGGATTGAGTTAGAATGGCGGCCACCATCTCTTTAACCGAGGTTTTGCCAGAAGAACCCGTTAGTCCAATAACTTTAGCCTTGCTTTGCGATCGAACCCAAGCGGCTAATTTTCCCATTGCTAAGCGCGTATCTTCAACTATAACTTGTGGGCAGTGAATGGTTAGCGGTCGCTCAACTAACAATGCGCTAGCACCCGCTATAGTAGCCTGTTCAGCAAAATGATGACCATCAAAATGTTTACCCTTTAAAGCAATAAACAAACCCTTAATGGGCCGCTGGCGACTATTCGTTGTTACCGCATTAAGCCATAAGCTGCCAGCCTGCTGTTCATCTATTTGCTGCAGAGTGCCTTGTGTCACAGTAGCCAATTGCTTTAATGAAATAGGGATCATGCCATCACCCCCAATAATCGTGCTACCGTCAAGCGATCGGAATAATCAAGCCGCCGATCACCAATAATTTGATAATCTTCATGCCCTTTACCGGCAATTAATATGACATCATCAGCATTTGCCTGCATAATCGCACTGGTAACCGCTTCCACGCGCCCGACAATCGGCATTGCCCGACCCGCGTCAAGAAAACCGCTTAAAATATCATTAATGATGGCTTTTGGCTCTTCACTACGTGGATTATCATCGGTTACTACCACAATATCAGCATACTGTTCAGCCACACTCCCCATCAATGCACGTTTACCCTTGTCGCGATCACCGCCACAACCAAATACACACCAAAGTCTGCCACGACAATGCAGACGTAGCGCACTTAATGCTTTTTCGAGCGCATCAGGAGTGTGAGCATAATCGACCACAACAGTTGGCCGTCCAGGTGAAGTGAAGACTTCCATTCGTCCACAAACTGGTTGTATGGCATGCGATGATTTTATTACCGCTTCAAATGGGTAACCCATCATTAACAGTGTTGCCATAGCCAACATAACATTATTGACATTAAAAGCCCCCATCAAGGGACTTTTAAGCGAGCCTTTTCCCCAAGTTGAATTAAAATGAATAGTCGCTCCACGATCATGATAATCAACTTGCTCTACTAACATCCAAGCACCTTGCCAATCAGTAGGTATACGATTTTCCATCGAAACGGCACATGCCTGTGGTAATTTTTCAAGCCACTGCAAACCCGTCTCATCATCCACATTAATAATCTGTTTATCAGATTTATGGGTTGAAAATAATAACCATTTTGCCGCTGCATAATTTTGCATATCACCATGATAATCAAGGTGATCACGACTTAAATTAGTAAATACAGCCGCGGTAAAAGGAATAGCCGCAACACGGCTTTGCACTAAACCATGGGAGGAAACTTCCATCGCAACTAAAGTAGCCTGTTTATCCAGCAACAACTGCAATTCAGCCTGAACATCAACCGCTGAGCTGGTGGTATTTTCACTAAGTACAATCTGTCCTAATATTCCGTTACCCACTGTGCCCATTACGGCACTAACTTCGCCCAATCCCTTTGCCCACTGAGCAATTAGCTGAGTAGTTGTTGTTTTACCATTAGTTCCTGTTACACCAATCAATCGCAACTTTGCCGCTGGATGTTGATAAAATTCGCCTGCTAACAGTGATAATTGATTATTTAGATCATTAATATAAATGACAGGAACGCCATGCATATATCGAATCGTCCCAGCTTCTGTCTCTCCTTTTGCTTCAGCAATAATGGCGGCAACACCTTGCGCTATCGCTTGAGAAATATATTGCCGTCCATCTTTTTGATGGCCCTTAACTGCTAAAAATAGGTCTCCTGCCGCTACCTTACGGCTATCAAGCGTCATTTCTCGTAACACCTTATCTGGCGCGTTAACACCCAGTGGTGCAAGTAAATCGCGTAGATTACGATCTGCCACCTGTATCCTCTTTTATCTTGTTAATTACTAATTCATTATCATCTGAGGTCAATGCATCAGGCTCTACATTCATTAAACGTAAAACGCCACCCATAATGGTTCCAAATACGGGTGCAGAAACAGCACCACCGTAATATTTCCCCGCAGTGGGTTCATTGATAATCACAACCAGGGCATAGCGAGGGTTACTTGCCGGTGCAACTCCAGCCGTATAAGCAATATATTGATTAATATAATGACCATCATTGCCGACTTTTTTTACTGTACCTGTCTTAATCGCTATTCGATAACCCTTCACTGCGGCTCGGACGCCCCCACCACCAGGCAATGCGACGCTTTCCATCATGCGAACCACTGTCCGCATAATTCCCTCAGGGAAAATACGCGCACCTGATACCGGCGGATCAACTTTTGTTATTGATAGCGGACGATAAATACCAAAACTACCAATTGTTGCATAAACTCGCGCTAACTGTAATGGTGTAACCATTAACCCATAACCAAAAGAAAAGGTGGCCCTTTCAAATTCAGACCACCGCGTTTTTTTATTAGGAAAGATGCCACTACTTTCCCCAATTAATCCTAAATTTGTTGGTTTACCTAAACCAAAACGAGCATAAACATCCACCACCTCATCCGCAGGCATCGCTAATGCTAATTTTGAAACACCAACATTACTTGATTTTTGTAAAATACCGGTAACAGATAACTCACTATACCTTGCTACATCTTTAATTTCATGACCACTAATCATATAGGGCTGAGTATTTAACACACTATTGGCTTTAATAATTCCATTATTCAATGCACTGACAATCACCATCGGTTTAACCGTTGAGCCGGGCTCAAATACATCGGTGATCGCACGGTTACGCATGACTTCAGTTGGGGTACCCGCAAGATTATTCGGGTTATAGGATGGGCTATTGGCCATTGCCAATACCTCACCCGTGTGAACATCTACCAAAATAGCGGTACCCGATTCGGCTTTATTTTCCATTACACTGCGGGTTAATTCACGATAAACCAACGACTGTATGCGTTCATCAATACTTAATACCAAGTCGTGGGCAACCTGACTATCAATGGAAGAAATATCTTCGATAACTTTCCCATAACGATCTTTACGCACTATCCTTTCACCTGGCGCTCCAGTTAACAGATAGTTAAAGCTTTTTTCAATTCCTTCAATTCCCTGCCCATCAATATCAGTCACTCCAATCAAATGTGCGGCAACTGGACCAGATGGGTAATAACGACGCGACTCTTTACGTAAATAAATACCCGCTATTTTTAATTTACCAACATATTCACCAACCGATGGATTGACTTGACGAGCTAAATAGACAAACCGACTGTTAGAATTAAGACTAATTTTATGGTTGACTTGTTCAAGTGGTATCCTTAACTCATCCGCTAAAGCTTGCCAACGTTCATCATTGGTTAATCCACCATTTTCATAAATTATTTTCGGATCAGCCCAAATAGCATAAACCGGAACACTTACTGCCAACTGTCGCCCCTCACGATCACTTATCATGCCGCGTGCAGCCGTCACTTTCTGAACGCGAAGCGAGCGCATGTCACCTTCCCTAACAAGCTCTTCCGGATTAATAACTTGCAGGTAAGTAACACGAACAATCAGACCAATTAATGCCAATCCTATGCCCGCGCACAATAGCAAGAAACGCCAGCTAACATAGCTAACTTTTTCTTCGTACCGTCTTCTATACTTCACTGAGCGCGCAGGCTTCATGTTGTTTACCTATTTACTAAACTATTTTGCAATCACAATATGTTCTTGCGTCGGATCTACATGGATCATTTGTAGCTTTTCTACCGAAAGGCGCTCAACTCGACTATGATTTCCTAAGGAGTTCTCTTCCAAAATCAAATTGCGCCATTCTATATCTAATGATTCTTTTTCTTCTGTCATCAAATCCTTTTGCGCCGTTAATAACCGTGTTTGGTGACTGACTGTAACAATTGAAATCGCTGATATAATAATCACTATCAACAGAATCAATGGGACAGCTCCGTGGCGAAAAATATCATAAGCAATGATCCTAATTAAGCTATATTTTTCCGCTGTCATTATCATTCCAACATTTCAGCAAAACGCACAACGGAGCTTCTTGCTCGTGGGTTTTCAATAATTTCTCTTTCGGTCGGTTTCATTTTGCCTAACACTTTCAATATAGGGCTACCAATTGCTTTTAATTGCACATCGGTTAATGGTAATCCGACTGGGACTTTTGGTCCCCGGCTATGCTCTCGGATAAAACGCTTAACCAATCTATCTTCCAATGAGTGAAAACTAATAATCGATAGCCGTCCCTGTGGTGCCAATATATTTAATGAACCCTCTAGCGCTTTTGCAATTTCCTCCAATTCACTATTGATATATATGCGGATTGCCTGGAACGATCGCGTTGCTGGATGCTTATGTTTTTCCTTAAACGGGCTGACTTGTGCTATCAATTCTGCGAGTTGCTTTGTCCGTGTTAATGGTTCCTCCGCTGAATGATGGTTACGAGCCACAATCGCTTTTGCAATTCTTTTGGCAAATCGTTCTTCACCATAAGTTTTCAATACCCAGGCTATATCTGCTTCATCCGCCTTCATCAACCATTGTGCAGCAGATTGACCTGTTGTCGGATCCATCCTCATATCTAATGGTCCATCACGCATAAAAGAAAAACCTCGCTCTGGATCATCTAGTTGCGGTGATGAAACACCTAAATCAAGCAGTACGCCATCAATCTTGCCAACTAATCCCTCTTGTGCAATAAATGTTTGTAACTGAGAAAAAGAACCATGTTTAATTGAAAATCTGTTATCAGTAATCATTTCTTCAGCGGCTGCCACTGCATGTGGATCACGATCTATCGCTATCAAACGCCCTTTACTGCCTAACCGAGAGAGAATTAATTGCGAGTGCCCTCCCCGGCCAAATGTACCATCAACATAAATACCATTTGCTTTTATATTCAATCCATTGACTGCTTCATCAAGAAGCACACTGATATGTTTAAATCGACTGTCTGCCATATTAAAGAGATAGATCCTGTAACCGCGTTGATAATGGTTCATTTGCGCTCTGCTCAGCCTCAATATCTGCTTGTACTTGCTGATACCAAGTCTGCTCATCCCATAACTCAAATTTATTAATTTGACCAACCAGCATGACTGCCTTCTTGAGCCCTGCATGTTGTCGCAAGGTATTAGCGAGCAAAAGACGACCTGCACTATCCATCTGACATTCACTGGCATGTCCAAGTAATAAACGCTGAACACGACGTTCAGCCGGATTCATAGTAGAAAGTTGTGATAGTTTTTTTTCAATAATTTCCCATTCAGGTAATGTATAAAGTAATAGGCATGGCTGATGAAGGTCGATAGTAAAAACCATCTGCCCTTCCGACTCCTCGCTCAGCATACCGCGATAACGCGTAGGCACAGTTAATCGCCCTTTGCTGTCGAGATTGACGAGTGTTGCGCCACGAAACATATCTCTTCAACCCTTATATTACAAAAATCACCACATTACACCACAATTTCCCACTTACTATAGAGTTTACGAAGGGTATGAAAATCTTGTCAAGCAAGAGCAACAGAGCTTTAGTTTTATTTACAGAATAATGTTGGAAGATGATTAGGTGGGTTTTCTGACGAGTAAAAAATTAAAAACAATTAACATTATGATAAAATTGAATAAATTAATTTTTATACTTATATTCACTGCCGAAACTTATTTATTTCGCAAAAAATGAATTAAAAACTAAGATATACAACCAATGCTTCATTTTAAATCAACTTTCAGATAACACTTTATCCATATAAATAACAATTAATCAAACTTCCCCAAAATTATTTTCAGCGCAATTTTAAAATTTGTATTATTTATCAGTATATTACACATACTGATAAATACACAGTAATTTTTTATTTTGCTAATCGTATAAATTCCATACGTTGAATAGAAAAATATTCTATATCTGTCCGTGACTATTTTATGTCTAAATCTTAATATTCGAAACAATTTTATTAAGAATTATCTGAATTATTGCCATTTATTGTTATTAGTTTATTAATTTTTTAAAAATACGCCATTTTAATAGCGCATTTTTAAAATTTGATTAGATATTTTCAACTTAAGTTAAATTTTACGACTTAAGCTACCTCTTCGACATAAGTCACGTTGAATACGTGTTATACCAATACTTGGCTTGTTATTTTCACTTAAACTCGCTAATACCAATTCTATTACTTTATCAGCAATAGCTTGGTGACGTTGCACAACAGATAATACTGGGCAGGTTAAAAAATCTAACAATTCATTATCACCAAAAGTTGCAATCACAATATCACTAGCTAATCGTCCATCACGCTTTAACATCACGTCCATTACGCCCTGTAACAGAGAAAATGATGTGGTAAAAAATGCTTTCGGCATTTCATTATAATGTAGCCACTGCGCAAATATTTCTTCAGCAGCATGGCGTTCGTAACTACTAGCATATAAATAAGTGACTGAATTTGAATTTTCTTGCCAAGATTCTCTAAATCCCTGTTCACGTAATAGACTAACTGAAAGCTCAGGTAACGCGCCTAAATAGAGAACTTTTTCAACTGAAAATTTATGTAATTCAGTTGCTAACATTTTGGCATCTTGTAAATCATCGCCTACAACACTAATAAAATGCTGCGGTTCTAATGCGCGATCTAAAGCAATAATGGGTAATGAACGATTAGCCCAGCGCTGATAAAAAGGATGTTCAGGTGCTAAAGCGGTAGAAACAATGATTGCATCCACCTGACGCTTTAATAAGTGCTCTATACACCGTGTTTCGTTATCAGGTTGATCTTCAGAGCAGGCAATAAGTAACTGATAACCACATTGACGCGCATTGCGCTCAAGATAATTGGCAATCCGAGTATAACTGCTATTTTCTAAGTCCGGGATCACTAAGCCAATTGAATTGGTACGGCCAGCTCGCAACCCAGCAGCGACCGCATTTGGATAATAGTTATGTTCCTTAACAACAGACATCACTCTTTCAACAGTTTTATCGCTGACTCGATACTGTTTAGCTTTACCATTGATAACGTAACTGGCGGTTGTACGGGAAACTCCAGCTAGACGGGCAATTTCATCCAATTTCACGTTGATGACCCCTTTTGCTAACAGGAAAAGTCCCAAAAGCTTGAGACAATAAATGTTGCTCTATTTTAACTTGCTGAAGAGATATTTTCACCGCAAAATTTGTTTTTTCCACCATGAAAAAATTAGCAGAATTTAGTCTTGATACATGGATTCAATTTCACGCTGATATCGTTGGGCGATGATTTTACGCCTTAATTTTAAGGTAGGGGTTAACTCACCATTTTCCATAGAAAAACCAATGGGTAATAGAGTAAAACGTTTTACCTGATGAAAGTTAGCGAAATTCTTTTGCATTTCTTTAAGGCGTAAATCAAAAAGTTCAACAATACGGCTATTACGTAATAGTTCTAATCGACAGTGATATTTCAAATTAATTGAATGGGCATACTCTTCCAGCGAATCAAAACAAGGAACAATAAGTGCAGAAACAAATTTACGGGCATCAGCAATTACTGCAATGTGTTCAATAAAACGATCTTGACCTAATGCACCTTCAATCAGCTGAGGAGCAATATATTTACCATTAGAGGTTTTCATTAAATCCTTTAACCGTTCGGTAATGAACAAGTTGCCGACTGCATCAAGCCTACCCGCATCTCCTGTTTTGAACCAACCATCTTGGGTGAATGCCTGTGCTGTTTCTATTGGTTTATTAAAATAACCTCTCATCACAATAGGCCCTTTAACCTGGATCTCATTTTCCTGACCAATACGCACCTGAATATCAGATAATGGCGTACCAATCGAACCTAAGCAATAACTATTCTCTTCCCAGCAAGAAATCGTTGCACAAGTTTCAGTCATACCATAACCATATTTGATATTAATCCCGACCGCTAAAAAGAAACGAATAACCTCATCATCAAGATGAGCACCAGCGGCAGGTAAAAAACGCAATTTGCCACCTAAAATCATTTTTAATTTAGTTAATACCCATTTATCTGCATTACGATAAAAAAAACGATGTAACAAGTTGCCTTTTTTTCCTTGTTGAACTAAGGCTACTTGACGCTTACCTTGACGAAGCGCCCAATTGAAAAGTGCTCTTCTTAGCCAAGATGCTTTGGAAACTTTCTGATTTATAGCGGCATAAACTTTTTCATAAAAACGGGGCACCGCGCACATCACCGTAGGTTTTACCGCAACCATCGCTTCTCGAACACTGTGGGCATCTGTTAAATAGATGTTTTGTGCGCCAATATGCATAACATAAAAACTCCAGGCTCGCTCAAAAACATGAGAAAGTGGTAAAAAGCAGAGTGAAATATCCGACTCAGTTAAGGTCAAACGTTCATCATGTAAATAAAGCTGTGCCGCCATATTAGCATAATCAAGCATCACTCCTTTTGGCTCACCTGTTGTGCCCGAAGTATAAATTAATGTAAATAAATCACTTAATTGATATTGTGCAATCCGTTGTTTCAATTCGGTTAAAAATTGGGGGGAAGATTTCTGCATTAATGTCGATAGAGAGTAAGCTTTTGGGCAGTCAGAAATATCAATATATTCATTAAAAACAATGATATCGGTCAATTTAGGGCATAATTTAAATAACAATTTAGCAACATCATATTGAACTTGATCGCCAACAAATAGAATACGAATATTAGCATTATTTAAGATATAGGAAGCTTGAGTGACATTACTGGTTGAATAGAGAGGCACCGTCACTGCCCGGATTTGTAAAATAGCCAGATCGGTTAAAGACCAATTCATACTATTATCCGCGAAAATAGCAACATTTTCTTGTACATTCACCCCTAATTCAAGTAATGCTAAAGAAATAGATTCTGTTTTTTGGCCAATTTCTTGCCAAGTTAATTGACTTTGATGAGTTGCTGACCATTGCCTAAAAGCAACTCTATTAGACAAAATTGGCGAATTAATCTTTTGCTGAAACTGGTTAACTAAATGATAAGAATGCAAATTCTCAATAGTCAAAATAACTTCCCTTAGTGAACTTTATTTACCAAATATGATTATTTAATGACAACAGGTCATATTAGCTAAAGTTATAAAAAATAATTTCAGCGTACAGCTGTTAGCTAATAGCGGCATTATACATAATTGTTAGATAAAAAAAGAGGTTTTAATGAAATTAAAAAACACATTCACACCAAATCCATACTAACGTAACAATGACTTGGCATAAAAGTGCTTTTATAAAAGAAAAATATTTTATATATCAATTTGATAATTGTAATAGGATAATTTACAAGCTATCTTTAATTCAAACGTTATTATCTGTTCCTGTCGACTTATTTACTGATTATACGAAAAAATATTCTATTTATTAGTTACTCAGTTGTCCTAATTGCGTTTTCATCCACTTATGTCCTTTGTCTCGCGTTGTTGATTCATGCCAGATCAAATAACAAGGACGTGTTGTTCTTTCCCAGGGTAATTCAACCGATCTTAAATTTAACTGACTCTAATAATATTCAACAAGCCATTTTGGTGCAATAGCGACAAAATGAGTCTGAGAAACAATATTTAATACGCTATTTAAATCTGTTCCTTGGTAAATAATAGAATGAAAAAGATCGCTATTATGATAATAGGGTTTACTAAAAGAACCCATATTATCCATGGAGACAACAGCATGTTTTTCATGCTGTAATATATCATTAGAAATTGTATTTTTAATATTGGGGTGATTATTAGACACAGCTAGAACTAATTCATCATTAAATAATGGATGGTGATGATATTCAGGTTTATCAAATTCGTTATAGCTAATAACAAATTCTGTTTCTTGGTATTTTAATTGATGGGCAATATTATCATCAAGATAAGATTGGATAATTACGTCAATATTTGGTGCATTCTGCTTAACTCGAGCAACAATACTAGCTGCCAAACGAATATCTAGTGGGCTACATATTGATAATTTAAATACTCGTTCACTCTGCTCTGGTTCGAATCCTGCGCCAGGTAATTCATTATGTACTAATTGTAATGCCTGTCTAACTGGACCAAATAATTGCTTAGCACGTGAAGTTGGCTGAATACCTCGGCCATAACGAACAAAAAGCTCATCATTGAACATCACTTTCAGACGCGATACAGCATTACTGACAGCAGGCTGTGACATCCCTAAAATTTGTGCTGCACGGGTCACATTCTGCATCTGCATCTGCATAACTACATCAAAAACCGTTAATAAATTTAAATCAACATTTCGCAAATGAATATCGCTTGGCTCTTTTTTCGTTGCTGAAACTGTGTTGTAGTCAGTCATTATTTTACCCCTCTTGATATATATGTATATTTAATGAATAAAAATAAAAAATTAACCTAATTAATTATTAACTTAGGTATCTTGTTTTATTCTTAAATTCATTAAAATAAATTAAGCGAACCATTTAACTTTTTAAATGATTTTAGCTTCCATGCCTTAACATTAACTGATCAGTTTAAAAATCATTTCTACCAAAGCCCTAATTATAAAATTATTATCCTTCAACATTCACATAATCAATAAATAATAAAATTAAATATCCATCTATTAATCCTTCAATTAGATGATAAAACAAAGCGTGGTAGAATTCATAATAAAATTATTCAATTCTTATTATTCACAACAAATTATCAGATTCATCACAGAATAAATTATTGCTTATTCAATATTTCCTTTACTCATTTTTATAACAAACACTTCCTAATATATTTTTATTAAACTAATTTTACACTTCATAATTAAGAAACATTACTGAAATAAATTAAAACAACAAAATTAATCTTTTACGAAATCTTATCAGTTTTTTGAATCAAAAGAATAGATAAAAACCGTATTAAAAATATAAAAATTAGCCATATATCCTAGTAAAAAATTTACCATGTAACAAAATTAATTTTTATTTAATATTGACATAATGGTTAAGATAAGTTAGTTATAAAAAATATGATAATATTTTTGATATTAATAAGGTCAATGTTTTATGTCACGTTTTATTCACCTACTAAGCCTACTACTTCTCGCATTTTCAGTGCGCGGTATGCTTATGGGTGAACGAAGTTATTAATATCTACCCACATAAAAGAACCCGCGCACAAGCGCGGGTTTTTTTATGCGCCCAATCTTACTAAATAGCACTTTCTATAAACTTACTAACCCAAAAACCGATAACAACCAAGAAGTCGATAAAGGAACCAACAGTATGAGCAATAATATCATTATCTTTGATACAACATTACGTGATGGCGAACAAGCTTTACAAGCCAGTTTAAGCATCAAAGAAAAACTACAAATTGCTTATGCTTTGGAACGTCTAGGCGTTGATGTCATTGAAGCTGGCTTTCCTGTCTCTTCACCAGGAGATTTTAAATCGGTTCAAGCCATCGCCAAAGAAATTAAAAATAGCCGTATATGTGGTTTGGCACGCTGTGTTGATAACGACATTAATATTGCCGCTGAAGCACTTAACGTTGCCAATAGTTTCCGGTTACATCTTTTTTTAGCAACGTCATCATTACATATTGAACATAAATTAAAGCGTTCATTTAATGATATTTTAGCCCTCACTAGCCACTCAATTAAGCATGCCAGAAACTATACAGACGACATAGAGTTTTCCTGTGAAGATGCCGGCCGCACTGAGCCTGATAATTTATGTCGGATAGTGGAAATGGCGATCAATGCCGGTGCAACAACGATTAATATTCCTGATACCGTTGGTTATACTATCCCTTCCCAGTTTGGCAATATTATTAAAGATCTTTTTAATCGGGTACCAAACATCGATAAAGCCATTATTTCTGTCCACTGTCATGATGATTTAGGTATGTCGGTAGCCAATTCTATTGCTGCAATTCAAGCCGGTGCTCGACAAGTAGAAGGAACAATTAATGGGTTAGGAGAACGCGCTGGCAACTGTGCCTTAGAAGAAATTATTATGGCAATTAAAGTGCGCCAAAAAATGTTAGCCGTCACGACAAATATTAATCATCAAGAAATTTATCGTACCAGCCAATTAGTCAGCAAGTTATGTAATGCCCCTATACCTGCCAATAAAGCGATCGTTGGAAGTAATGCTTTCTCACATTCTTCAGGTATCCATCAAGATGGTGTACTTAAGAATCGAGAAACTTATGAAATTATGGCACCAGCATCAATTGGTATAAAAGAGACGCAATTAAATCTGACTTCCCGTTCTGGTCGCGCTGCAGTAATGCATCGAATGACAGAGATGGGATATCAAGCTACAGATTACAATTTAGAACAGTTATATGCAGCATTTTTGCGCTTAGCAGATAAAAAAGGCCAGATCTTTGACTATGACTTAGAAGCTTTAGCTTTTATCAATCAACAACAACAAGAGCCTGAATTTTTCCGTTTAACCTATTTCAGTGTCCAATCCGGCTCAAATGTGGTTGCCACTGCCACGATAAAAATAATCTGTGGCGGTCAGGAAAAATCTGACGTAGCAACAGGCAATGGGCCAGTTGATGCGATTTATCAGGCAATTAATAAAATAGCAAATTATCCTATTAAACTGATCTCTTACCAGTTATCCGCTAATGGTCAAGGTAATGAAGCTTTAGGTCAAGTTGATATTGTCGCTGAATGTTTCGACCGTCGTTTTCATGGTATCGGATTGGAAACCGATATTATCGGCTCATCTACCATGGCAATGATCCATGTGTTAAATAATATTTGGCGTGCCGAATTGGTCAAAAAACAAAAAAATCACTGCAATACAGAGGTAGCTCAATAATATGGCTAATAATTATAATATCGCTGTTTTACCGGGTGATGGTATTGGCCCGGAAGTTATGGCCCAAGCCTATAAGGTGTTAGCTGCTATTGGCCAACAGTTTAATTTGACTATCATAACGCATGAATATGATGTCGGCGGAATTGCTATTGATCGCCATGGTCAGCCATTGCCCGTTGAAACACTTTCAGGTTGCCAACAAGCAGATGCGATACTCTTTGGTTCAGTCGGTGGCCCACAATGGGAACACCTGCCACCAGATAGTCAACCAGAGCGCGGTGCATTGTTACCTTTACGCAAGCATTTTCAATTATTTAGCAACCTACGACCTGCCCGTCTTTATCCTAGTTTAAATAACTTTTGTCCATTACGGGCAGATACGGCAGCAAAAGGTTTTGATATTCTTTGTGTGCGTGAATTAACAGGTGGGATCTATTTTGGTCAACCTAAAGGACGTGTCGGGGCAGGCATTGATGAAAAAGCCTTTGATACTGAAATTTATCATCGCTTTGAAATTGAACGCATTGCGCATACCGCTTTTCAAGCAGCACGTAAACGAAGCTATAAAGTAACATCAATAGACAAAGCTAATGTATTGCAGAGTTCGATTTTATGGCGAGAGGTTGTTAATGATACTGCCAAAATTTACCCTGATGTCGAAATCAACCATATGTATATTGATAATGCCACTATGCAGTTGATTAAAAATCCTGCGCAATTTGATGTTTTGCTCTGCTCTAATATTTTTGGTGATATTATTTCCGATGAATGTGCAATGATTACCGGTTCAATGGGGATGTTACCTTCCGCCAGTTTAAATCAGCAAAATTTTGGCTTATACGAACCAGCTGGCGGCTCAGCACCGGATATCGCCGGTAAAAATATTGCTAATCCAATTGCGCAAATTTTATCAGTAGCGCTAATGATGCGTTATAGCCTGCATCAACCACATATTGCCGATGCGATAGAAAATGCCGTCAATAAAACCTTATTACAAGGTTATCGAACGCAGGATTTGGCATTAGATAAGCAATTTGTCAGTACTGATCAAATGGGCAGTATTATTGCCCGTTATATTATGCAAGAGGCTTAGATTATGGCGAAAACTTTATATCAAAAATTGTACGATGCACACATTGTCCATGAAACGGCAAATGAAACACCATTAATTTATGTCGATCGCCACCTATTGCATGAAGTTACTTCACCCCAAGCATTTGATGGTTTGCGAGCTCATAACCGTTTGGTCAGACAACCTAATAAAACCTTTGCCACCATGGATCACAATGTCTCTACTCAAACTAAAGATATTAATGCTAGTGGTGAAATGGCCCGCATTCAAATGCAAACCTTAATAAAAAATTGTCAGCAATTTGCTATCACACTTTACGATTTAAAACATCCTTTCCAAGGTATTGTCCATGTTATGGGACCAGAACAAGGCATCACTTTACCCGGCATGACTATCGTTTGTGGTGATTCTCATACCGCAACCCATGGTGCCTTCGGCGCATTAGCTTTTGGTATTGGCACATCGGAAGTTGAGCATGTTTTGGCCAGCCAAACCTTAAAACAAGCTCGAGCTAAAACGATGAAAATTGAAGTTATCGGTGAACTGGCTAATGGCATCACAGCAAAAGATCTGGTGCTGGCGATGATTGGCAAAATAGGTAGTGCCGGTGGGACGGGTTATGTTATTGAATTTTGTGGTAAGGCAATTGAAAACTTAACCATGGAAGGCCGAATGACTATCTGTAACATGGCGATTGAAATGGGTGCTAAAGCGGGAATTATTGCACCCGATGAAACCACATTTAATTATATTAAAGGCCGTCGATTTGCACCAACCGGAGAACATTGGCAACAAGCTGTTAACTATTGGAAAACGTTAAAGTCTGATCCGAATGCCAATTATGATGCCATTAAAACGATTGATGCAGCGGAAATTGCGCCTCAGGTTACTTGGGGGACCAATCCAGCGCAAGTAATTGCCATTGATCATCCTATACCGTCACCTAGCTCATTGCCTGATCCAATTGAGCGCGCATCCGCTGAGAAAGCATTAAATTATATGGGATTACAAGCTGGCAGCAAATTGACTGACATAAAAATTGATAAAGTATTTATCGGTTCTTGCACTAATTCCCGTATTGAAGATTTGCGTTCTGCTGCCGCTATTGCAAAAGGCAATAAAGTGGCCATTAATGTACAAGCTATTGTTGTTCCCGGTTCAGAGCCAGTAAAAGCACAAGCAGAGCACGAAGGTTTAGACAAAATATTTATCGATGCCGGTTTTGAATGGCGTTTACCCGGTTGTTCAATGTGTTTGGCAATGAATAGTGATCGCCTCGCTGCTGGTGAACGTTGTGCCTCTACCAGTAACCGTAACTTTGAAGGGCGTCAAGGGCGAGGTGGTCGAACTCACTTAGTCAGTCCCGCTATGGCGGCCGCTGCAGCTATCTACGGCCATTTTATCGATATACGTAAGATCAACAATGATCAAACAAAATAGGAATTGGTAAATGAAAAAATTTATCCAACATACTGGCTTAGTGGCTGCTTTAGATATGGCCAATATTGATACTGATGTGATCATTCCAAAACAATTTTTACAAAAAGTCACTCGAGTCGGTTTTGGTCAACACCTTTTTCACGATTGGCGTTTCCTGGATGATCTTGGTCTACAACCTGATCCGGATTTTGTCCTTAATAAACTACGTTATCAAGGTGCTACTATTTTATTAACTCGTGAAAATTTCGGTTGTGGATCATCGCGCGAACATGCGCCGTGGGCATTAACAGATTATGGTTTTTGCACCATTATTGCGCCGAGTTTTGCCGACATTTTCTATAACAATGCCTTTAACAACCAATTATTACCGATTAAATTAAAGGAAACAGAAATTAATCAACTAGTTAACTTTGTTGAACAGCATGAGGGTTGTCAATTCACTATTGATTTGATGAGCCAAACTGTCATAGCTAAGGATAAAACTTATTTTTTTACCATTGATAATTTTCATCGTTATTGTTTGATGAATGGTTTAGATAATATTGGACTGACTTTACAATATGAAGCAGAAATTAGCCGCTATGAAGAGCAGCAACCACTATTTTTACGATAACAGTTCAAACAACAGGCTCTACGTCTCTATGATGGTAGGGTCTGCTATTTTTTCTTTTTAATTAATTATAAGCTTAGAAAATGTCGTGATATTCACTTTCATTGCATGACTAAATCTTATATTCCATCTTATTTAGTAAAAAACCATTTAATTCATCTATTAAATAATGAAAAATTATCCACATAGAAAGCTATATTTAATAATTTATTCACTTTTTCTGTGGATATCCATGTGAAGAAAGCAAGAGTAAACAGGGTATAATTTCATGAATTATTCAATCGATAGATTGCCAAATATAAAATTAATAGTTTTTTTTCATAGAGATAAATGAATTTAATTGATCAGATAGAGATTAAATTAGTTCAAATAGCTATCAATCAAAACAGGATGAACAAAGATTCAGCAATATCTATTTTATCCACAGGATACGTTGTTTTGTTAAGCAAGCTAACCGAGTTTTTTAGTAAAAACCGACCTGTCAAGACTGTAAATTAAACCAGTAAAGGTCTTTTGTTAGAGTTATCCAGTGAAATTGTGGATAACTATAGCTAAGATCCTGTTTATTACCTATGCGATTAAACGGATAACAGAAAAAAAATTCGCCCACCTTAGATAAAATGATTTGATTATCAATGAATTGTTCTTATTTATGCGATCTATGTTAAGATTTTTACTGTGTGTACAAATTTAATTGTCTATTTTTTATACAGGTATAATTTATGCAATTTTCTCCCCAGATCCCAGGTGATGAACAAAGTTTACTCAATAAAGCCAAAAGTCTGGCGGGCTATACAATGGCTGAACTGGCTTATCATGCAAGTATCGCTATGCCAAACGATCTTAGGCGCGCAAAGGGTTGGGTAGGTCAGTTATTAGAATATTGTTTAGGTGCTAATGCCGGCAGCAAAGCAGAACAAGATTTTGCTCATCTTGGTATTGAGCTTAAAACCATTCCTATTAACCGCTATGGTGAACCATTAGAAACAACCTTCGTTTGTGTGGCGCCTTTAACTGGTAATACTGGAGTAACCTGGCTTTCTAGCCATGTACGTCATAAGCTATCACGGGTTTTATGGATACCAATTGAAGGTGAGCGCCAAATTCCATTAGCAAAGAGAAGAGTCGCTTCACCACTACTGTGGAGTCCAAATCCAATAGAAGAGCAATTGCTTAAAAGAGATTGGGAAGAATTGATGGATATGATCGTGTTAGGCCAGGTGGAAAACATTACCGCCCGCCATGGCCAAGTTTTACAAATTCGTCCTAAAGCCGCTAACAATAAAGCACTAACAGAAGGGATAGGTAAACACGGGCAACCAATAATGACCATGCCGCGTGGATTTTACCTTAAGAAAGATTTTACCGCTCCAATACTGGCTCGTCATTTTGATTTACCCACTCATAAGTAATAACTTAAGACTGCTAGTTGCCAACTGTTGTCTTATAATGACAATTTACGATAATACTGCTCAATCTTATAACGAGTCTCTTCATAAGAAGCACGGCGAATATTTTGCATTCCTTGCCAACGTTCATTGATCGGTACTTGATAACCTTCATTTTTAGCGGCTTGAACAAACTCAGCAAATGCCTCTTCTGAATCCAGCACCGTTATTTTATAGCGCTACCCATTAACAAATGGTCAAAATTATTGTTAAAATAAAATACTTTAATAAGTATAAAACAATGTCATATAGCGTAGATCTAAGAGAACGTGCAGTGAAAGCGGTTCATGAAGGAATGAACAAAATAAAAGTATGCAAAATTTTTAATATAGCAAGACAAACGCTGTATAACTGGCTTTATTTAGAAAAAATTCAAGGTCATTTAAACCCACAAACAGGTTTTCAAAAAGGACATAGCCATGGAATAAAAGATTTAAATGAATTTCGTGAATTTGTTGCCCACCATGGAGATTATACGCAAGTAGAAATGGCCGAAATTTATCGTGTAGGCTCATCAACGATAGGAAGAGCGATGAAAAAAATAGGTTATTCTAGAAAAAAAAGAGCCAAACTTATGCCGAAAGAAGCGAAGAAAAACGCGCGGCCTATTTAGCTGAAATAAAAGCTGTTTGCCTTGAGCAAAGGGTCTTTGTCGATGAATCAGGGATGAATGATAATGATTTTTATCCCTATGGTTACAGCGCTATTGGTAAAAGATATTATGAAGCACAGCCAGGCCATTATAAAAAAAGAATTAGCATGATAGGCGCGTTATGCAATCAAGATTTTATGGCGCCCTTCATGTTTCAAGGTCACTGTAATACACAGGTATTTGAACTATATATTGAAAATATTTTGATCCCTAAATTAACGAAAGGAAAAACGGTTATCATTGATAATGCCTCTTTCCATAAATCAGAAAAAATTAAAAACTTAATGCAAGCAGCTGGAATAAAGCTTATTTACTTGCCTCCCTATTCTCCCGATTTAAATCCTATAGAACATTATTGGCATAAAATTAAAAATTCAATTAGAAAATTAATGCGTAATTCTAAATTATTATTAGAAAATGCTATGGAGCAGACTCTTAAAGAAACGTCTATTTTTTAGTGGTCATAGCTATACT
>NZ_AUCC01000005.1 GCF_000429565.1 Arsenophonus nasoniae DSM 15247 | reverse complement strand
AAACGCTGCCTTTACTGTTTCCTGATATACCTTGTTCACCTGTTTCAGCTGAAACAAATGACAGTCTACCCTCGGTAATAAAGCGAATTTCGTCAGCCGTATTAAGACCTTCATAAAACCAGGCTGTAGACGTATCGGAAGGGAGTAGCATCACAATAGTCTGATTCTGTTTTCTACACTGCTCAGCCGCTTTTTTCACCCAAGGCATAATCTTGCTGTAGGGCGCATTACAGAAGATAGCACCGTTGCTATTCCAGTCGCATGTCAGTGCGTCTTGCTGTTCAGTTAAAAACGCTTTGCATAGCGCGTTGTTTTTATCGGCGGCAGCATCCAGTTTAAAATTAAATTCAGCATCAAGTGCTCGAAATACTTCAATAGGCGTACGCCAGCGGTCTTTGAATGGTTTCGGTGTATGACTGATTAGCATATTTAAACCACTGTGAGATTTTTGTATAATGGAAAATTCCAGACTTAGTTAATCATGTGGCGTGGGTTGTTTACTTCGGCTTTCTTCCAGTTTGACAGCCACATCCCAGCGTTTTTTATCTGTATTGAGTCTGTTTTGAGTCTTTGTTGAATAATAGGGAGTCATGCCATTTTGCCATATTATTTTTGGTAGAAAATGTTTGTACAGCTTAAGTGTGCCATTTTCTTACGCGACCTAACTACATGATTTTATCTTGCCATGATCAGCGATTTCACTCGAGGAGGAGCATAAAATTTATTTATTCAACAAAGCCCAAATCCGCATGTATCTACAATTTATTTTTAATCAAAAACCGAGGTGCATATCGGTCAAGAGATTCATAATTATCTTTAAAATTATGAATATCCCACGTATCTTTTATATTCCACGTCCAGCCTCCTTTTATATATAGAGATGACAATCCCTTACCTAAGTAACCACTTATTTTATTGGTAATTGTAAGAGCAATGGGCCTACCGTTTTTATCAAAAAACATTTGACCAGCATATATTGTTTCTTTATCGTCTTTAAAGTAATTAGTCCATGTATCATTGTATCCGTATTTCTTTGCATCATCGCTAGTTACACCTACGGAGAAAGAGCCGTCTTCAAATATAAAACCATAGGGTTTAGATGATGCATTTTTTCCTATCTCCGATAAACCGTAATCATAAATACCGGTACCTAATATAGTTTTCCATGCTGAAGAATGATACCATTCTTTCCATGATTTATATTTTTTATTATAAAACCCACTTCCATTTTCTACACGACTCACCGCTAATTCAGCAATAATTAAATTATATTTTTTTAAGTGCCAGTATTCCAACGATAGGTCATTTTCAAATATAATTTTGACTTTTTTATGGCAGAGATAGTTTGCGGCTTTTGCTCCACGAAAAAATGTTGATCCTGTAAAATCATCGTCAGAATCACCATGCTCAAATCTGCAAGCTGCGGTAGATACTGACGAATCATTAGAACTTTCTGATAAAGAAGAAAAATCTGATGAAGCTCCGACATTTTCACTAATAGATATTAATCGCTCTAGTAATTCATTTTCTCTTCTTGGATGCCTATCTATACTTTCAAGTAAAGAGCGAAAGTTACGCGCCCTAATTGCTTGAAGACGCTCAGGAGAATTATAACTTCTAAATTGAGGAATATGCCAATTTAAGTCAATAGCGACTCTTTGCGTAAGTATTTCTGTAGGTCCTAATCTATCCTCATTACTTTCAGGATCTGAAGCACCTGTAAGATGATGGATAAGTTCATGAATTAATGAAGATTGCCAATGATTATAATCACGAGACGTATAGCTTGGAGCAGGACTGATATTTACGTAAGGATGTTCATTTGCATCTTCACCAGCCTCACCATGTATGATTATTGGCATGTTTTCAGCGTTAGATTCTTCAATCTCTTGGATGCTAATACTACGCAATCTTCTATCTTCTGAATTTTCACTTAGCTCATAAACATTCCTGTAATTAATAAATCCTAATTGCTCGTTGTCTTCCCTAATACTAAAGTCTATTATGCGTTGAAACGCTTGAGACATTAATAATGCTTCTCGAATTGTATCTTCAATGGCATAAGCAGTATGTCTGTCTAACAAATTATGATAACTACGAGATACGGCAGTACGTAATTCTATTGTCAATCTTGTTAACACATCATCAGAAAGTGAAAATTCATGATCATTACCACAAACGTAGCTCGCATAGGCATCCTCATTTCTATTTTTCATTTTTTAATCTCATAAGATTGTTTTGTTTAATTTCAGCATCTGCAGTGCGTTAAAACTGCTATTTTTACTCTTGGTGGATCATTTTTGTATTGATAGCGACAACAATTATTTGTAAGCATTTTAAAGTTGCTTAGCTATATCGATTTATGCAGCCATGCGTGAACGGTAACTGCTCCACGTGAACGTCAACGTGCAACCGCCACCGTCGTTCATACGATCGATAACGCGCTCTCCGATAAATCCGGCCAGTTCGTTCAATGCCAGATTGCTGATGATTATCGTTGGCTTCATGCTCTCGTAGCGCGTGTTAATGACCTCGAATAAGATCATTTTTTCCGCCTCGCTACCAAACTGAACGCCTACCTCGTCGATGATGAGCAAGTCCGGTTGCGTATATCGCTTGATAACCTCAGCTTCTGAACATTCTGCGTTTTTGCTCCAGGTTGATTTAAATTCGCGGGCAATTCGTAAAACTGTCGTGAATAGCGCTGAACTTTGATGTTCGTTGATAACGTGTTTCGCAATCGACAGTGCCAGATGATTCTTGCCTGTACCGGGCTTGCCACACATCACCAAGCCGCCACCCCGCTTAAGACGTTCAGGCCAATGGGTGGCATAGGCATTGCAGAATTTTAAGCAACGTGCCGCATCAGGATTCACTGGCTCGTAGTTATTCAGGGTGACATCGGCAAAGCGTTCCGGCAGGTTCAGGTTATCCATGAGCGTTTTAATTTTTGAGCGCTTGCGGTGTTTTTCCTGCTCTGCTGCGGCTTGCTCCAACTGGGTTAATTTTTCGGTCAGGCAAGCAGGGCATTCGGTTTTTGTCTCAATCCCCTTGCCGTACAGTGCCATCCTGCGGCAACGTTGTTTGAATAAGCCGTGCCTGTCACAGATGGCCTCCTTCTCCTCGTAAACCGTGTGCTCTAGTGGCTTGGGTGGCGCGTTCAGGTCTGCCAGTTTTTGACGCACGGTAGTAATTTCTGCGCTGTAGTTCATAGCCCCTCCCTTGCTAGACAGTCCCTCGCCCAATCAGGTAGCGGCGGTTCCCCATAGTCCTTGTCAGCAAAGCTATCTGCGACAGAGTGAGGTTTCGTCTGCTGAGTTCTTCCGGGTTGATTAGGTTCGAAGAGTCCTTGCCAACCGTTGGCGATACTGACGTTGATAATCTCTTCCGGCTGATGTCCTTTATCGCGGCACTTGCCTAGCAGCTTGATAGCCTGAGTCACCGTCATCTGGGATTTAATCGGCTTGTTGATTTCCCTGCGGTACTGCACCCAGGAATCCCAGGTTGGTTTTGGTAGCCAAGTGGGAAGTTCTACCGAGCTTGGGTCAAACGGTTTTGATTTTGCCAAAGAAGGGGGTTGGGGTAGTTTATGTTTTAATATCTTTCTTTCCTGTTTTTCCTTTCTTTGGTGTTTAGCTGACTTGGCTAAACTCTCATTAGCCGATTTAGCTAAACTCATATTAGCCATTTCAGCTAATGTGTAGCTGTTTTGGCAACCTTTAGCCAACTTGGTAATGTTTAGCTGATTTGGCTCATTTTTGTTAGCCGTTTTAGCTAATGTTTCATCATCATTAGCTGTTTCGGCTAAACCTTGCTGATTTGGCTTATTTTTATTAGCTGATTCAGCTAAACCTTTATTAAAACGCCAATCATGATAATTTTGATTTATAGCCACCTCATTTCTGAGTTTTAATATCATATTCATATCTTCAAGTTCTTTTCTAACCTTACAGACATGCGTATGATGAATACCCGTCATTTTTCCTAACTGTGTATTAGTGATACGATCGGATTTTTTATTCCAGCCAAGAGTAAGTCTGTGTATTGCATCAAATATTTTGTATTGCCTCAATGTAATTGGCGCAAGTAGTAGCGCTTCCTTGAGTTCATTATTCCACTGAGTAAATCCAATATCATTTCCAGTCATGAGAAACGCCTGTTCCTCATCTTTTGATTTAAAATAGGCATAGGTAACGTTAGTCATGACAAGGCTCCTTTAAATTATTTTCTTTAAATAAATAGGCGTTTGATAAGCTATTTTTCAATTCCCATTTATCGATTTCATGCAAAATGACATCAATGTCTTTGCACAGATAATCCAGAATTTCAGGGAGCCACGGAATAGGCTTAAATTCAGCTTCTCCAGCTTCAAGATACTTATAAATGCTAGCAGCGACTTCTCTTGCTCTAATCAGTCTGCTATGACTTTCGTAAGTGATTTCTAGCTTTATTTTTTCCTGTTGGGCACTGGAGATATCAACAATTCTCATGTTAATTTTCCTCCATGCCAGTGTGCACTGGTTGACGACCAGCCCAGATTAGGCGGCTGTCTTTGAACAAGCTGATGAAGATACGGCGATCTTGGCGTGTAAACGACACTTTGCCGTAAGGGGTAGTGGAGTATTCTGGAATGATCCAGTAGGTATCAATAAACTCAGGGCGAGTTTGGGTTGTAGCAACCATAGTGGTAGCCTCTCGTATAAGGTTTTGCAACCTCACCAACCCGATCTCAAACGGGGTGGCGAGACGTAATGGGGTTGAGATACCGGCATACGAGAAACCAGCGAGCGCGAAGGCTCCCCCGTTACATCCCGCCATTATGGGGCGTAACGCTGATTTCGGACGTAAAAAAACCGCACTTTAGAGCGGCCTATCTTGTCCGCCCGTATATTCGGGATCTCAAACCCGACACCCGTTTTCTTAAGGTGCTAGGTCTAAATATAACAGATTGACGGGAGTGTGCAAGTTTAAATATCCGCAAGTGGAGTATTGTTGACAATTAACCTACCTCCGCATTTTGGACAGTAGGTCATGTCGTTTTCTTTCGGCCCATCATCCATGAACTGCCATTGAAGCCCACAACTTGACACCCAGAAGTAATCCTCGGCGTCTTCTGACCATTTGCATTCTCTGTGCTCTTTATCAAAAAGAGCCAGTGAAAAATAAGCAAGTAATTGCGCGTCGGACTGCGGAATGATAGTTTGCTGATAAGCATAATCATTTAATACACCTACTTCTTGCATTTGATGAATAGACTGAATTATTTTTGCTAGGTTATTCATGATTTATCCAAAAAAAACATCATCACCGGGATATTCTGACTGATATTGTTGATGGTAGGTTGCTGGGGCGTTCTTGCGTTCGTCTTTATCCTGTAGTCTGGCAAACTTTTTATCGATTATTTCAGGAGGTAAACCTTTTAATTTCTCTTCTAATGTCTGACGAGTTTGCGCAACAAAAGACAAGAGAATATCGAAACTGTAAGTATTTTGTCCGTTCGTTTTTGTCTTTAGTGTTTTTTGCAAGACAAGACCAATACGCTTATTGGTAAGCTCTGGGGCTATATGAGTATGGGCATTAATCATTTTCGTCGTTAATTGTCCTACGTCAGCACAACCCATAATGGCGTGGATCATGTTAATACCATATTGATTTGGCGAGCCGTCTTTTTTCTTGCAGTAGACGTTGAGGTAGTTTGCTTTTTTGCCATCATCCGCCTCAACCGAAAATTCAATCGATTCAGCGCCGCTGCTGCTGGTGACATATTTTGCTTCCTGAATCGTAACAACATAAGCGCCCGATTCCGTAATAAATCCGCTTTTACCCGCAGCCAACGCAGATTCTGCATTGTAAGTGAACGTAATGTTATTCATCATGGGTTACTCCCCTCAGTGGAATTGATGATGCTTAATCTTCACCAGAACCTCTTTTTGGCTGTTCTGTTTCCAGTGCAATAAAGCTATTTCTAATAGCATGGGTGAGATACTTCGCCCTGTTACTGGCAATATCGCCTCTTGAATCTATTTCTTTTTTTAATGTATACACTAAAACTTCACGTGCAGCTTCTTGTGACTGTTCACTTAATTCTTCAAATTTCATTTTAGAATCCCTGTTATCTCATCAATAAAATTAAGAAAATCTTTCCGCCTCTTGCGAAGTTGATTGATTTCTTCTTGATAGTTTCTCCTCTCCAAATGGCAAACAATCAGCTGTTTGTCTTCTGGAAAGTCGCTGCAATAGCTGACAAAATCGACCCAATCACGTCCTGTACAATCAAGGTGGCCTATAAGCTGCCATTTGTAGGCTGGGTCAAAAGATTCACGTTGCAAAGTGGCATAATGCACGGGTGCGGTAACGGACTTAATTTCAATAACACCGTCATTTCCAACTAATCCGTCTGGACTATCGCCATACTCACCGCAATCAAAAAATCCGCCGTTAGTTACGTCAATAAAATTTGTTTCTTCGTATAACCTTCTGGCGATTGGCTCCTGTTCGTGTCCGCGTAACATATGCTCATTAGTGAAACTAAATTCTGATTTTTGCCCTGTAATAATTTCCAGGGCAATTTGTAACGCATATCGCTTGGCGGGTTCGCCGAAAGTTTTTCCCTGGTTGGCCATAAAACAGCTAAACTGTGATGCTGTCACCTTTCCTAAACGAAGTGCATCCCACACTTCCGTATTTTGCTGCACATCATGCCATTGCATTAGCGCACTCCTGCTTGAGGCGTTCCTGGTCTTCCTGCGACATCTCAACATGTGCTAATACTTTTTCTAGCGATCCAGTATTAAGATAACTTTGTTTGGCTCTTTCCCATGACTCTACCTGGCTTGGTGTTAATATTTTTTTCTTGGTGATAGCGGGATAAATTCTTAATCCATCAACATATTCTTGGCGATTTTTTACCCGTTCAACGCAAATCATGACTTTTACATTTTGCCAATCTTCAAGAAACGGCGAGCCCGTTATTTGTCTAACCATTTTGCTATTGGTTGCATTGAGAATCATCGGCTTAACTGTATCACCGGGTCTAATTTCTTTCTCTTTAAAATAAGCCGTGTTAAAAACGTCTTTTGTTCTTCTGGTCTTATCCGCTTCAAATAAAACCTCAGAAATGGTTAATACTGTCGGCTCAACAATATCGGCGCTGCTCAAATAAGGTGAATCGAACGCCTTTCTATAATGAGTTTTTTCAGTCATTAAGCAGGCACCTCATAATAGGAATCTTGACACTTCTTCGCATAAAGAATTTTGGCGAGTTGTTGACCTAGGTCATAGAGTGCATTATTGAAACTAGGGGTAGTTTGGATTGCGAGAAGAGACTCATCATAATTATCTTCGTAAATAAAGATTTGCTTTGATAAGACGTGAGCAAGATACCCGTCACTTAACGATTCATAAATGCGTTCGCCTTCTTTATCGCAGGCCTCGCGTTGTTCCTGTGTGAAGTTTTTGATTATTCGTAAAATGTTGTTCTCGGTTGCCAGATCCATTACGTCTCCTTCTGCGAGGATAACGGTTCTTCACCGTATAAAGATAAGTTTTTGTTAGACAGCGGTTGTCGATACTGTCTGCGGTGTGTCTGTCTAATTGATTTTTAAATGCAACAAGCAGGTTCACAACGTCATTTTCTTGTGTATGATGTTCGCTCCATACACTATCAATGATTTCTTCGGTGGAGCGTTTTTTGAGTAAATTTAATCTTATTGTGCGTATTCTACACTGATCTCTATAGTGCATTTGCCTACGTTCACGGCAACGTTGTCGAGCATTCATGGATAAATGTCTCCCTCTATAAGAAGATTTATGCTAAGCACGAAAAGTACTTACTACAAATCCACCTATTGGTTATTTGGGGTTTGTGTACACCTGTATCGGCATACTCCGGCTGGAAAGTCCCTACGATAGTAGGCTCAACTCCGCTTCGCATAAACAACCTACGAAGCTATCAGCAAATTACAGGCGCAATTTCCCTGCCATCCGTTTCACAGACTTTTTTTGCTGATACCAAAATGTTAAGGAACTTTCACAGCCGGAAAACTTGCTGTAGAGGGCCACAGCCCTTTCGTACAATTACTTCTTAAACCACTTAATCCAAGCGTCTCGTTCTTCTGCGGGACGGTTAAAGTAGGCTTCTCGGACTATGCGATTGAATTCAGGGAGGTATATCCACGTTTCGCTTACCCGTGAATTAGGTTTGTTCGGGTCTTGAAAATCCACCACAGGTAATTTTTCTCGTTTAATCATCACTCTAACGGCTTCATCTGTCTTACCGATCAACTCGGCAAACTTTTCTATCGTTACCGCGTCAACGGGATATTGCCCTGTGTAGTCACTCTTAATCATTCGTGCCTCATGTGTTTTAGACCCTTCTAGACCGCTGTAGACCGTTCCTGACCTTTTAAACATCAAAAATAGAGCTTTAATCTGTTATGCTTAACACTGGGTGCATTTGCCGCTATTTTTCCGGTTTTAGGTGGATTTGACGGCATTTGTGTTTTTTTACACCTAATTAAGTATATAAATCGGAACCTATAATTATGAGTATAGAATACAAATCGGAACCTCGTCAAATGTTAATTTCTGAAAAACTTAAAGCTATCCGTAAAGCAGAAAGACTGAGTCAAGCAGAACTATGTAAGATTATCGGGATATCGATAAGTACATTGAAAAAACTAGAAGGGAATCATAATGAACCAGGGTGGACGACTCTTCAAATAATTACAAAACATCCTAGATTTGAAAAATATACCCTCTGGTTAATGACTGATAAAGTAGCTCCAGAATCCGGCCAAATCGAGCCGGCTTTCTCTCTCGATGGCTTAAACATTTCGAAGAAGAAGGGTCAAAAAAAATCTTCCCATCCGGAGGCCAATGGTTGCTAGATTTACATGATTATTGGATGATCGCAGAAACAATAGTAATGTAACCAATGGTACGTTAGTAGTTTCTGGGAGTTCTTACTGAAAGTTATTGGGTGCTGAAAGGAAAAATAGGATATACTATAAAAATCAATAAGTTATTATTTATATTAAGATTAACCTATAACCTAGAGGCAAGCTAGCTTCTTGCCTCATAGTTTATCTAGTTCATTATCTGAAAGGCCGGTATAGCGCTTAATATTTTTACGTTCTACACCATCGGCTAAAAGCTGCTTTACTAGCTCCTTATTTGCATCCTGCCAGTTTCACATTTAAATTCAACAGTAATTTTTTTCACTCATTACCGGCACCTATAAAAATTATGAGGTAAGCATATCTCTTCAACTTAGGTGGCCTAATTGACCAGGCCACTACATTTTAACTAGGGAAAGTTGTGTGTCAATTTTGTGACAGTGCTTTGGCACATCAACGAGTACATAAGGATAAATTTTTGTAACTTATAGGATAAAAAAACAAATAACCATTTGATATAAAAACAAAAATAAAAAAAACAATGCTGCATGGCATGCAAGAGGTCAGCGGTTCGATCCCGCTTAGCTCCACCAAATTTGAATTCCAGCCAAATATGTTTAAACGATCTTAAAATCCCATTGCTTACTATAAACGCTTTAGTGGTTTAACTAAATTGTCTAACCCTTCTACCTTAACGGTTAATGTCATTTCCATTAAATAACCTAATCTCCCTTGAGGAAATTCACCTTTACGCGCAAACCAAAGTAAATATTCTTCTGGTAAGTCGATCAAAACCCGTCCTTTGTATTTACCGAATGGGATAACAGTATTAGCAATATCGATCAGATCCTGTTTCTGCATGCAGCATTCCAATATATTCATTGATTGAACCAAACGCGACATTCTTTAATAAAGAACGTCGCTTGGTAAAATACGCAGTTAAATTATCACAAAACTAAGCCCGTTATCGCTGCAGATAAGAAACTTACTAGCGTGGAACCATATAATAATCTTAAGCCAAAACTAGAAACAACATTTCCCTGCTTTTCATCGAGACCTTTGATTGCGCCGGCAACAATTCCTATTGATGAAAAGTTAGCAAAAGAGACTAAAAAGACCGACAAAATGCCCACTGAACGAGGGGATAACTCAGCAGCAACTTGTTTTAAATATCCCATCGCCACAAATTCATTAGACACTAATTTGGTGGCCATAATACTCCCTACTTTAAGTGCATCTTCAGCAGGAATACCCAAGATCCATGCTAATGGATAAAACACATAGCCCAAACAATCCTGAAAACTTATTCCTATCACTGCACTGAAAATGGCATTAATTCCGGCAATAATGGCAATAAAACCAATCAGCATGGCTGCGACTATTAAAGCAACTTTAAAACCGGCCAGAATATATTCGCCTAACATTTCAAAAAAACTTTGTCCATCATGCAGATGACTGACTTAAATATCCTCTTCTTCTTTAACTGAATAAGGATTAATTAACGAGAGGATAATGAATGTACTAAACATATTCAGGATGAGTGCTGCAACAACATACTTAGGATCAAGCATTCCCATATAAGCGCCAACAATCGCCATAGACACCGTCGACATGGCCGTTGCTGCCATCGTATACATACGACGTGGTGATATTTGACTCAATATATCTTTATATGCAATAAAGTTTTCTGACTGACCAAGAATCAATGAACTGACCGCATTAAAAGATTCCAACTTTCCCATACCATTAACTTTAGCCAGTAACGTGCCTATTATTTTAATAATAAAAGGTAGCACTTTGATATGTTGCAAGATGCCAATTAACGCTGAAACAAAAATAATTGGACACAATACGCGTAGAAAGAAGGTCGCGAGATTTGCATCCATCATGCCACCAAATACAAAATCGGTTCCTGCCGCCGCATAAACTAATAAATAGTCAAAAAATTTAGCAAATCTAGCAACAAATCCCTGTCCAATATCCGAATTTAGGAAGAACCAAGCCAATAGTAACTCAATAATTAATAGTTGCAAAACGTAGCGAATGCGAATACTAGCCCGATCGCTACTGGTTAAAATCGATAACCCACCAATCAGAATAATGGATAAAAGAAAGTGAAAAACTGTAGACATAAATATTTCCAAATCGGTTTTTAATTTAACAAATAGTTATATTATTTTATGTAATAGAAAATAATCGGGTGTGATTTTAATCACTAAAAATAGCATTAAATGAGTAAGTTAATGATTTAACTTGCAGATAGCTAATTGATAATGAATAAAAGCATTGCAAAATTAAAGCAGCCAATATACTGCGAATTACTACGCCAAAAAGCGATAAAATATTAATGATCTTCGAGTAATGCGATTAATTCATCCTCATTGATAATTTTTATTCCTAACTCATTGGCCTTGGTCAATTTAGAACCAGCGGCCTCACCAGCAATCACTAGATCGGTTTTTTTCGAAACACTGCCCGTGACTTTTGCGCCAAGTAATATTAATTTATCTTTTAGCTCATCACGCGTTAAACGATTTAATGTGCCGGTTAAAACTATCGTTTTGCCAGTAAATGGACTATCCGTTTTTTTAGCCGGCATTCTTGGCCAGCTAATACCAATTTCGTTCACTAATTGATTAACAACATCCCGGTTATGCTGTTCGTGAAAAAAATTGACAATATGCTTCGCCACTATCTCGCCAACATCTTGGACCTTTTTGAGCGACTCTATATCAGCAGCCATAAGAGAAGTTAACGTGGTATAATGTGCCGCCAAATTGCTTGCCGTTGCTTCCCCAACCTCCCGAATACCCAACGCATAAATAAAGCGGGCTAATGTGGTTTGTTTGGATTTATCAAGCGCATTAATTAAGTTTTGTGCCGACTTTGGCCCCATACGCTCTAATCTGGCTAAAATATCCAGATTTAGACGGTAAAGATCAGCCGCTGTTGTTACATACTCTTTAGCAACTAATTGATCAATAATCTTATCACCCATTCCATCAATATCCATTGCTCGGCGCGAAACAAAGTGCTTTAAGGCGCCTTTACGTTGGGCCGCACAAATTAACCCGCCAGTACAACGGATCACCGCCTCACCTTCAATACGCTCAATGGCTGAACCACAAACCGGACAGTGAATAGGGAACCGAATTTCTCGGCTATCAATAGGACGACGATCAGTAAGTACATTAACAATCTGTGGGATCACATCACCTGCTCGACGAATAACGACGGTATCCCCAATGCGTACGCCTAATCGTTCTATCTCATCAGCATTGTGCAATGTTGCATTACTTACGATAACGCCTGCAACTAGAACTGGCGCTAATCGAGCAACCGGCGTAATAGCACCGGTACGTCCTACTTGAAATTCAACATCATGTAATAAAGTGATCTGTTCTTGAGCAGGAAATTTAAATGCCGTCGCCCATCGTGGAGCGCGAGCAACAAAACCGAGCTCTTCTTGCAGCTGCAATGGATCCACTTTAATAACAACACCATCAATATCAAAACCTAAGCCTAAACGTGCATGCTCAATTTGGTGATAATAGGCTAAAACTTGTTGGCTATTTTGGCAAAGCGCTATCTTATCACTAACGGGTAATCCCCATTTTTTAAACTGCATTAGACATTGATAGTGGCTAGCAGGCAATTGACCACCCGCCAGTAAGCCAAAACCATAACAAAAAAAGGCTAATGGTCTTTTGGCAGTAATACGGGGATCTAGCTGACGCAATGAGCCTGCCGCAGCATTACGTGGATTGGCAAAAATTTTACCATCATTACGCCGAGCTTCTTCATTCAGTTTTTCAAACCCCCGATGAGTCATAAAAACTTCACCGCGAATTTCAATCCGCTCAGGAATATTATCGCCGGTTAAACGCAGCGGAATTGCTCGAATAGTACGAATATTAGCCGTAATATTTTCGCCGGTTGTACCATCACCCCGCGTAGCTGCTTGTACCAGTTCACCCTGTTCATATAACAAGCTGACCGCTAAACCATCTAATTTAAGCTCACAACAAAATGTCAACTGGCTATTATTTTTTAAACGATCATGCACTCGTTTATCAAAAGCTAAATAACTCTCTTCATCAAAAACGTTATCTAATGACAGCATCGGTATTTCATGGCGTACCTGCTCAAAAGCCGTCAATGGCGCAGCACCAACTCGTTGTGTTGGCGAATCAGCCGTGATCCATTCTGGATGCTCAGCCTCTAATTTTTTCAATTCTTGCATCAACCGATCATATTCTGCATCAGGTATTTCTGGGGTATCTAATACATGATAAAGATATTCATGATGCCGTAATTGCTGTTTAAGCCGCGCAAGATAATTTTGTTGTTCTTTCATTATTCACCATACAACTAAAGACAAAACCCCCGTTATCACGGGGGTCAATTACTAATCAAGCTATGATTTAAGTTAATGCATTTCTAATTCGGCTATGATATACCTCGATCATTTGGGGAGTCAGCATTTTGCGATCCTCATCAAGCACAACACCACCAACATCAGCCGCAATACGTTGTGCTGCTTGCAACATCAACTTGAAGTTTTGTGCTGAATCACCGTAGGAGGGTACCATCATAAATATAGAAACACCGGGCGTGGTGAAATCAGACATGGCCTCTGGCTCAAAAGAACCGGGTTTGACCATATTGGCTAAGCTAAATAAAATCTGCCCAGAACCAGAAGGATCAACATGACGATGAAATATCTGTTTTTCACCAAACTGAAAACCGGATTGAAAAATACTTTGTAACAACAGATCACCACCTAAAACTTGACCTTGCAGTGCCGCAACATGTAAAACAACCACAATATCTTTTTTATTAGCTTCAGGGGCTAAGTTACTGTGTTGTTTTCCTCCATCAGGATGTTCAACTTCACCAACCACCTGTTGGTTGCCCTCTACTGCGTTTGCTACGAAAGGTCCTTTTATTTCTTCACTACTCATTGAATTTGGCGCAGGCTGCGAAATTTCCAGTTCAAGCTGTTTAGTTTGAACACTTTTTTCTTGCTTAGCACCAGATCCAATTACGACGTCAGTATCAGCTAAATGTGGATCATCATTAGGTGTTTTAACGACCTTAGATGATTCAGATTTTTGGGAAGCAAATTGTTCATTTGCCTCCTGACGTGTCAATTTAGATGCTGATTGTTGTGCCTCCACTGTTTTATCGCCAAGCGATGGCGAGCTTACACTCTCAGCTGTATCCTGAGTAGGTTGCTTACGGCGCTTCATAGGGCGATCTTTAAATAGCTTCGAACGCTCTTTACGACTTGTCCAAAAGCCATGTAACAGTAAAGCTATTATAGCTATCGCACCAACGACCACTAATATTAGACGCAAATCCTGCATCGCTCTATCTCTGTTGTTTGAAAATAATCGCCACCATGGCGCTATCATTATATTAAGAGTATTTGCCAATAACGTTAAGTGCAACCCTCTACATAATTTTCTTACAAAAAGTTAGATATTTATTCTTTTTTTGCTGTTTTTTTAGCCAAAAAAATACTAGCCAGCTAAAAATCCTATCTATATGATACAAGATCAAACCTAAAGGAGAAAATATGAAGTATGATTAATTCAATAAAATCACTAAAAACTGCGAACGGTTTCTATTATTTTGCTCAAGGATGGCAGCTAGTTACTCGCCCTAGTATAAGACGTTTCGTTATTTTACCTCTATTAGCAAATATTATTCTACTTGGTAGTGCCTTTTGGTGGCTTTATAGTAAATTAGGCGGCTGGATCCAAACGTTACTCTCTTATGTTCCCAGTTGGATGCAGTGGTTGAGTTATCTAATATGGCCTATTGCGGTGATCTCGATTTTGCTTATATTTGGCTACTTCTTTAGCACCATCGCCAATTTTATTGCTTCTCCTTTTAATGGCTGGTTAGCAGAAAAATTGGAAGCGGAATTAACGGGAACACCGGCACCTGATACCAGTTTTGCGGTACTTATTGCAGACATACCGCGAATCTTAGCACGGGAAGTAACCAAATTATGCTACTATCTTATTCGCGTTATTCCGTTGCTTATCCTGTTTTTTATTCCCGGTATTGCGCAGACAGTCGCTCCGATTTTATGGTTTTTATTTGGTGCTTGGATGATGGCAATTCAATACTGTGATTATCCTTTTGATAATCATAAAGTAAAATTTGATCAAATGAAGTTGGCACTTGCCAAGAATCGAACAACCAGTATCCAGTTTGGTGCATTAGTCAATTTGTTGACCATGATCCCAATTATTAATTTGGTTATCATGCCTGTTGCAATCTGTGGTGCAACAGCAATGTGGGTTGATCTTTACCGTCTGCGACATAGCAGCTATTAACTCAAACGCTGAAGTTAGCTAAAATTTCTTACCCTGACTTCAGCTATTTTCAGATGGCAACAATAATCATAAAAATGATGATTGGCTATTTGATGCTAATAACCACAATCAGCTAAAAAATTGCGCTTAATTTGCTGAAAGATAATCATTAACGACCATTCAATATTCCGTTATAACAGTTAGTAAAATTCATCAAAGTGCGATAACTACCTATCCAATAGAACAATAGTATAAATTTTTATTTCCAAAATAATTCGCTTAGCGTATGGTGATTAGTACTATATTTAGCCATGTTTATCGCTTCTGAAAAATACTAAGGACGATCGATGAGTAACATCTATGAAGATAACTCGCTAACTATTGGTCATACTCCATTAGTTCGTTTGAAACACTTTGGTAACGGAAATTTGTTAGCAAAAATCGAATCACGTAATCCGAGTTTTAGCGTAAAATGCCGCATTGGGGCAAATATGATTTGGGATGCAGAAAAAAAAGGCCTGTTAACCCCAAAACTATCCAAATTAGCAACCAATAAAACGTTAATTGAGCCGACCAGTGGCAATACCGGGATTGCCCTGGCTTACGTAGCCGCTGCACGCGGATATAAGCTTACCTTGACTATGCCTGAAACAATGAGTCTTGAGCGACGTAAATTATTAAAAGCGCTTGGTGCTAATCTAGTCTTAACTGAAGGCGCTAAAGGCATGAAGGGAGCTATTGAAAAAGCAATCGAAATTGTTGCCGGTGCGCCCGATCAATACCTTCTTTTTCAACAATTTAATAATCCAGCCAATCCTGAAATTCATCAAAAAACAACCGGACCTGAAATTTGGCAAGATACTGACGGTGAAATCGCCGCTGTCGTCGCTGGAGTGGGCACCGGTGGTACAATTACTGGCATTGGCCGTTATCTAAAAAAAACAGCAGGCGGTGAAGCCATTAAAATGATTGCTGTCGAGCCCGCCGCATCACCAGTAATAAGTCAGACATTAGCGGGTAAAGAAATAAAACCTGGTCCACATAAAATCCAAGGTATAGGCGCTGGTTTTATCCCTGATAATCTTGATCTTTCGCTTATTGATGATGTATTTGCTATTAGCGATGACGAAGCGATACAAACCGCTCGTCTAATTATGCAGAAAGAAGGTATTTTAGCCGGTATATCATCCGGCGCAGCGGTTGCTGCAGCGGTAAAATTAGCCGCAAAACCAGAATTTCAAAATAAGAATATAGTGGTTATTTTACCTTCTTCCGGTGAACGTTATTTAAGTACCGATTTATTTTCTGCTGCCAAACCGAGCTAATGACTTTTTTTGAGCACAATTAGCTAAAAAAGCACTTTAAAAGTGCTTTTTTTGTGTCATAGATCAAAGTTTAGTGTGTATTAAGATGATTTCTTGAAACGAGTTTAGTATTTAAGTCATTAATTATTTCGACAATCGAAATTAATCAAAAAATGAGCAGTGAAAAATTTAACAACAGGACATAAACTAGGCAAATTATCATGCCTGGCTATAATGTCGATATAGATAAAATTTATGATTGATAATCGAATGAAAACATTTTTCTTTTATTATCACTGAAAAGTAATACGCAAATCCAAATTATTTCAGCTAAAATATTTTGGATTTACTAATAAAAAATATTAAGTTTGTTGAGGGAAACAATATGTTCCAACAAGAAGTCACCATCACAGCACCTAATGGTCTTCACACTCGCCCGGCGGCTCAATTTGTCAAAGAGGCAAAAAGTTTTTCTTCTGAAATTACGCTTACTTATAACGGCAAATCGGCAAGCGCAAAAAGTCTATTTAAACTGCAAACACTCGGCCTGACTCAGGGAACTGTTGTCACTATTTCTGCCGAAGGTGAAGATGAGCAGAAAGCAGTAGAACATCTAGTTAAGCTGATGGCTGAATTGGAGTAATGACATACGGGCAATATAGCATTTATCTTCTATTTTTTATCCCTGGATACCTTTATCCAGGGATATCTATTTAACCGTAAGTATTAAAGCCATAGTCCTATGAGCTAACTATTTTTCGCCCATTGGTAGTAAGGTAACATTTATGATTTTAGGAATTTCAGTATCACTAGGTATCGCCTTCGGCAAGGCATTAATTCTTAAAGAAGCGCCAATTGTTGTCAATCAAAAGAAAATTTCTGATGAGCAAATTGACAGTGAAATTAACCGCTTTATTGCTGGACGCGAAAAAGCAATAGAACAATTAAAAACGATAAAAAAAACCGCAGAAAAAAATCTTGGTGAAGAAAAAGCGGAAATATTTGAAGGTCATATAATGCTGCTTGAAGATGAAGAACTTGAGCAGGAAATTCTTTCTTTCATAAAAAAAGAGCACAAAACTGCAGATGCAGCAACCCAAAAAGTGATTGAAGAACAGGCCACAGCCTTAGAAGAACTGGATGACGAATACCTCAAAGAGCGTGCCGCTGACGTCAGAGATATTGGTAAACGCCTACTAAAAAATATTCTAGAATTGCCTATTGTTGATCTTGGTTCAATTACAGAAGAAGTCATTTTAGTTGCAGCCGATCTTACCCCCTCTGAAACAGCACAATTAAACTTGCAGAAAGTGCTTGGTTTTATTACCGATTTAGGCGGACGCACTTCTCATACTTCAATTATGGCCAGATCGCTGGAAATTCCGGCTATTGTTGGCACCAGCAATGCAACCAAGCACATCCAACAAAATGATTATATTATTTTAGATGCTATCAATAATCATATTTATCAAAATCCATCTGATAGTGAAATTGACAAGCTTAAACAAATTAAAGAAGAATATTTACGTGAAAAAAGCGAGCTCGCAAAATTAAAAGATTTGCCAGCAATAACTTTAGATGGTCATCAAGTTGAAGTTTGCGCCAATATTGGTACTGTACGTGATGTAGAAGGCGCTGAGCGTAATGGCGCTGAAGGTGTAGGCCTATATCGTACTGAATTTCTGTTTATGGATCGCAATAATTTACCTAGCGAAGAAGAACAATTTCAGGCTTATAAAGCGGTCGCAGAAGCCATGGATCCACAAGCTATTATTATTCGTACCATGGATATTGGTGGGGATAAAGACCTTCCCTATATGAACCTACCGAAAGAAGAGAATCCTTTTCTTGGCTGGCGAGCAATTCGTATTTCTCTTGATCGCAAAGAAATCCTTCATGCTCAATTACGTGCTATTTTAAGAGCTTCTGCTTTCGGTAAACTACGCATTATGTTTCCTATGGTTATTTCTGTGGAAGAAATTCGTACCTTGAAAGAAGAATTAGCAATACTTAAAAAGCAGTTAAGCGAGGAAAAGCACGCTTTCGATCAATCGATTGAAGTAGGAATAATGATTGAAACACCAGCGGCTGCGGTTATTGCTCATCATTTAGCAAAAGAAGTTGATTTTTTCAGTATTGGAACCAATGATCTAACACAGTATACCTTAGCCGTGGATCGCGGAAATGATCTGATTTCTCATCTTTATAATCCAATGTCTCCTTCGGTGTTAAAACTTATTAAACAAGTTATTGATGCTTCTCATTCAGAAGGCAAATGGACAGGTATGTGTGGTGAGCTTGCTGGTGATGAACGTGCTACACTATTATTACTTGGTATGGGATTAGATGAGTTTAGTATGAGTGCAATCTCAATCCCAAGTATTAAAAAAATTATTCGAAATGCAAATTTCAAAGATGCAAAAACATTAGCAGAACAAGCTCTTAATCAACCGACAGCGAAGGAATTGATGGATTTGGTTGAAACATTTATTAAAGAAAAAACACTTTGCTAAAATCATCAACCAACTCTTGACCCCATAAGAAAACAATTAATTAGGAGAAGATCCATGGGTCTGTTTGACAAACTCAAATCACTGGTTTCAGATGATAAAAATAGCACTGGTAATATTGATATTATTGCCCCAATTTCAGGTGAAATTGTTAATATAGAAGATGTTCCAGATGTTGTTTTTGCCGAGAAAATTGTTGGTGATGGTATTGCTATCAAGCCTACTGGTAACAAAATTGTGGCTCCAGTTGATGGGACGATTGGTAAAATATTTGAAACCAACCATGCATTTTCTATTGAGTCAGATAATGGTATTGAGTTATTTGTCCATTTTGGTATTGATACAGTTGAGTTAAAGGGCGAAGGATTCACTCGCCTAGCAGAGGAAGGACAAAAAGTACAAAAAGGTGATTTAGTACTTGAACTTGATCTTCCTCTATTAGAAGAAAAAGCAAAATCGACATTAACACCTGTGGTCATTTCTAATATGGATGAAATAAAAGAGCTAACTAAACTAACTGGCTCTGTCGTGGTAGGTGAAACCGTTATTATGCAGATCAAAAAATAAACTATAATTCTTCCCTTCATTAATTATTTATGAAGGGAATTTCTTTTCTATTTCACTACTTAGTAACAAGAACGGTTTCCTATAAGCAACAATTTGTCTTTAATGTTATTTAATTCAATTAAATAACCCGGTGGAAAGATAGCGATCCCCTCTATCACAAATAATCGTCACAATAACCGCCCCAGGATTTTGTTTAGCGACGCGCAATGCGCCAGCCACTGCGGCCCCTGAACTAACACCACAAAAGATGCCTTCATCTATTGCTAGATTTTTCATCATCTGTTGTGCTTCTATCTGAGTGATATCCAATATTCTATCAACTTGTTCAGCTTTGAATATACTTGGAATATAATCTCGAGACCAGCGCCGAATTCCTGGAATATAGCTATTTTCAGCTGGCTGCAAACCAATAATTTCTATTTTATTTGATTTAGATTTTAAATATTGGCTGACACCAGTAATTGTCCCGGTTGTACCCATGCTTGAAACAAAATGCGTGATCCGCCCCGCTGTTTGGCACCAGATTTCAGGGCCTGTCGTCATAAAATGGGCTAACGGATTATCAAGATTATTAAATTGATCAAGTACCTTTCCTTCAGATCGAGCTTGCATCCGTAATGCAAGATCACGTGCCCCTTCCATTCCTTCCACTTCACTAACCAAAACTATCTCAGCACCATAAGCTCGCATCACTGACTGACGTTCAATACTCATATTTTCTGGCATTAATAATTTTAGTTTATATCCTTTTATGGTGGCTATCATTGCCAATGCAATCCCAGTATTACCACTAGTTGCTTCAATTAAGGTATCACCAGGGGTAATTTGACCGCGCTTTTCTGCTTGCTGGATCATAAATAGGGCAGCTCTATCTTTGACAGAACCGGCAGGATTATTACCCTCTAGTTTTACCCAAATTTCAGCATCCCTATTTTTAGTCAATCTTTTTAGTTTAACTAATGGCGTATTACCAATAAAATTTTCCAAATAATTCACATTATTTACCCAATTATTTTTATTATAAAGAATAAAACAACGCTAATATTATCATACGCAACAAAAATAGCTGATAATCCCTGCGATAAATTTATAATATGCCACTTTGATTAAAGGATTTAATAATTCAATTTTTATGTCATGTTTTGATATAATTTATGACTAAATTAAAGCGTTATTGAGCTGACCAAATAATACCACTGACCTTCCAATTAGCTAAAACATCATTTGATGGCACTAAATTTTTAGGTCCACTCCATTTGCCAGTAAAACGATATATGACATGGCTAGATTGGGGAGAAACACAATTTATGGTTAACATATTGGTTTGATTAGGATCAGGGTAACAACTACCTTGCACCGCATTTTGGTAGATTTGCGAAAATGGTATGCCTATTTGTGTATCCCACACTGTTTTAATATCTTCATCCATAATTTCAATTCGTTTAACTTCGCCCTTTTCAATACCATAAATGACTATCTTTTCTTGATCATTTTTTATACCTTGAAAAAGAGACATTAACTGCCCCTGTTCAATTTGCATTCCAGAACGAAAATAGTATCGGTCATCTAACGCTGCAACAATAATCTGTTCTTTCATCGGGGTCATTTTATTAATCTGACCAACACCAGTTGCAGAAATTTTAACTGAACTAGCAAACCAATTCATGGGATATAAACTTGACCATGAAATACTGCTACATCCGGTTAGTGATAATAGACTTGTTACAAATGACACTCTTAACCAATTTACTCGGCTGTTCCCAAAAAGTTGTGGCATAAAACCCCTTAAATCAATTTGCAATATAATAAAAAAATTAATAATTTTATTTAAAATATGTTTATAATATGCAAAGTTAACAGCATGATAGAATACAAGTCAATAATCTACCCAAAAGCAAGTAAAACAAGCCTTTTTCAACGATAAGGGCAAATTAATTTTTATTAATCTGACAATTTTGAAATAACTCAGCAATACCGATAAAAAAGTTTTCCAAAAAATAAATTAATAATAATTTTGTATCAAAAAAGAGAAATATTGCTATCATCAAATTAATCGAATTGCTCACTCAAATGCCTGATCATCAATTAATCGTTTAGTATATAAAATATTTTCCTGCTGTAACTCTTCGTAAGCCATTTTCTCACACATACAGATGGTAGCATCATTTTCTTCGGGTACTAAAAACATAATTTGTGGGCAACCTTTAGCAATTAATTTTTTTTCTAAACGACTAATTAATGCATTGGCAATCCCTCTACCACGATATTCAGGGTGAACAGCTAAATAATATGCAGAGCCTTGATAACCATCGTATCCTCCCATGACAGTACCAACAACTTCACCTGCCATTTCAGCAACTAAAAAAAGATCTGCGCCCGATAGCATTTTACGCTCGATATCCGCGAGGGATAAAGATTTGCATTCTTATTATTTAAACAAGAATGATAGTAGCAAAATAAAATGAATTAGATAGCGCCGAAAATGTTGATTTTATGCCCCATAAATCATTATTTCACTTTTAAATAATTTAATTTATTTAAAATAAATCAAAGGGTTATAACTTAAACCTATTATTCTATTCACTTAACTCCGTGTTCGATAGCTTTTTAATACCAAGTAATTTAAATTTACTAAAATAATAATACCAGTACTAAATAATGATAGAATTTTATTCTTTAAAATTAATTTTATATTAAATCCATTCTGACGATAAGAAAATAGATAAATACTTCCGCTTTTTAACTGAAATTGTTGAGACTAACTTTATTACCCAATAATTATAGTATTAACCATAGACTCAAACTGGCAACAACGACAGTTTTTAAATAGACTGCGATTTGCATACTTAACTAACGGAAACATGCATCACTCTACTATTAGTATCAATAAGCAATCATGTTTAATATTTTGCTAGCGTTATTGCCATACTATCAGATCCAATCAATAACAAAATGCACTCAGACAGCATTAAGTGTATAATTAAACGCTAATCTCCTGCTCTAATAATAATCAAAATTAAACTTATGAATATACCTGATATTAATGCAGTGAAAGCATTTCTTCTCACTTTGCAAGATAAGCTGTGTCAACAACTTGAACATGTCGATAACAACGCTAAATTTGCCGAACAAAGCTGGCAACATAAACACAAAGGAGGAGGCCGTAGTCGTATATTAAAACATGGGACAATTTTTGAGCAGGCGGGAGTTAATTTTTCACATATAAGTGGTAAACAATTACCTGCTTCTGCTTCAGAAAATCGCCCACTGCTAGCAGGACGACGCTATCAAGCGATGGGCGTTTCTTTAGTGACTCATCCACTCAACCCATATATTCCAACAGCTCATGCTAATGTCCGTTTTTTCATTGCAGAAAAACCAGGTGAACCATCTATATGGTGGTTTGGCGGTGGATTTGATTTAACTCCCTATTATGGTTTTGAAGAAGATATTATACACTGGCATAAGACGGCACAGTCTGTCTGTTTACCTTATGGAAAAGAGATTTATCCGCACTATAAAAAATGGTGTGATCGCTATTTTTTTATCGAACATCGCAATGAACCACGGGGAGTTGGTGGTCTTTTCTTTGATGATTTAAACCAACCTGATTTTACTACCTGCTTTCACTTTGCTCAGGATGTAGGTAATGGTTTTCTTAATGCCTATTTGCCCATTGTTGAAAAAAGAAAAGAGATAGCTTGGGGTGAGCGCGAACGCCAATTTCAATTATATCGTCGTGGACGTTATGCAGAATTTAATTTGGTATGCGATCGAGGAACCCTATTCGGGTTACAAACTGGCGGTAGAACAGAGTCAATTTTAATGTCCTTACCACCACTGGTTCGCTGGGAATATAATTATCATCCTGAATCCAATTCAGATGAAGAAAAACTTTATAACCAGTTTTTAATTGCAAAAGAATGGGTATAAACCCGAACAGCACACTTATTTTTTAGCGTGCTGTTTGTTATTAACGTTTTTTAAGATGGGCGATTAGACGTTTGCGCTTACGCAGCTGCGTTGGCGTCAATTTATTTTTTTTACCGGCATAAGGGTTATCACCTTCTTTAAATTGGATACGTATCGGCGTCCCCATAACCTGTAATGTACGGCGAAAATAGTTCATTAAATAACGTTTGTAAGAATCGGGTAAATCAGCGACTTGATTGCCATGAATAACCACTATCGGTGGATTATAACCACCGGCATGCGCATATTTCATTTTCACTCTGCGGCCTCGAATTAGTGGTGGCTGATGTTCTTCTTCAGCCATCTTCATTATACGCGTTAATAATGCTGTACCCACTCGCCGTGTTGCCGATTCATAAGCTTCTTGAATAGACTCAAATAGATTACCCACACCACTACCATGCAACGCTGAAATAAAATGAACTTTAGCAAAATCAATAAAACCTAATCGTAAATCCAGCATATCTTTTACTGATTGTCGATCTTCCTGTGACATACCATCCCACTTATTGACTGCAATCACCAGAGAACGTCCCGCATTCAAAATAAAACCGAGTAATGATAAGTCTTGATCAGAAATTCCTTGCCGAGCATCAATAACAAGTAAAACAACATTAGCATCTTCAATTGATTGTAATGTTTTGATCACCGAGAATTTTTCGACGGTTTCAGTTATTTTTCCCCGTTTACGAACACCAGCGGTATCAATCAGTACATATTCACATCCATCCCGTTCCATCGGAATATAAATGCTGTCACGGGTAGTACCAGGCAGATCGTAAACAACGACCCGTTCCTCGCCCAAAATACGGTTAGTTAATGTCGATTTACCCACATTTGGCCGACCAACAATCGCTAATTTAATGGGTAGTGACCGCGGATCAAAGGCTTCTTCTTCACTACTTTCAAGCGCTACTTTCTCTTCCTGAGCCAGCCAATAAGCCGCATTGGCCTCCTCTTCCGATAATTCCATATCATTGGCTAATGTTTGCGGAGAATAGGGAGCAACCACTTTTTCAATCAGTTGAGTAACACCACGGCCATGGGATGCGGCAATCGGATAAATATCTCGCATACCAAGTGCATAAAAATCACCTAATACCGTATCAATATCCAAACCATCGGTTTTATTTGCTAGCAGGTAAGTCTCCTTCTTGCGACTGCGCAAATGTTTAGCAATCGCATGATCTGCCGGCATCAAGCCTGAGCGCACATCAACCATAAAAAAAACAATATCAGCTTCTTCAATCGCCAGTAAGGATTGGGAAGCCATATGGTTTTCTATTCCCTCTTCTGAACCATCGATACCGCCGGTATCGATAATAATGAATTCCTGCCCTGCAAACTCTGCTTTACCGTATTTTCGGTCACGCGTTAGACCCGGAAAATCAGCAACCAGTGCATCCCTAGTGCGAGTTAATCGGTTAAATAAGGTAGATTTTCCTACATTTGGACGCCCTACCAGCGCAATGACAGGTATCATTTTTAAGATGCCCCATAAAAATTAAAATCGGTATTCTGATTTCAATCTTCAGAATACTAAAAAAATAAAACGGCCGCGAAAATTAGCAGCCGTTAATTCTATCTGGAAAATAACAAAATGTCAGGAAATTAACGTTCAATCAGATATATGGTTCCATCTTTTGCCTGAATAAGCAATTTATCACCGGCAATAACCGGACGGCTGCGTAACCCCGAACTATCAACTTTATTTTGTGCCACAAATTGACCATCTTGGGTATCTAGCCAATGAAGATAACCTTCGCCATCGCCAACCACTAAATAACCATCATAAATAGCTGGTGCGGTTAAATTACGATGTAATAATGCATCTTGCGCCCATACAGTGACACCATCACTTTTACGAATTGCTAACACGCGATCATTTTGATCAACCAAGTAGATTATATCATTGGCAACAATAATATCATTCACCGATCCTAGATCACGCTTCCAGATAATTTGGCTAGAACGCATATCCATAGCCACTAAATCACCATTGTAGGCAATAGCAAAAATAGCGCCTGAATTGATATCAATAACTGGCGTCATATTGATATCGTGTAAACGATCAATTTCAGTTGCACCACGGATCTGAGAAATATATTGTTGCCAAGCAATCTGTCCTTGAGCAAGCATTACAGCACTAATACGACCACCATCACTACCTACAATCGCGACGCCATAAGCAGTAGCAGGCGCTGACTTTCCTCTGACTGATAATGTTGAAGTGTCTAAATTAATACTCCATTTACTCTGTCCTGTGTGCGCATCTAATGCTTGTAACACACCATTACTGGTATGGATCAATACCAAACCATCACTAACTACTGGCTGCGAAAGCGCTTCTCCGGCAACATCCGTTTCCCATGCCATTTCCCCATCAGCTTTATTCAGTGCAATAACTTTGCCGGTCTCTGTTCCTATATAAAGCTTATCCCCTGAAACCGTTAGTCCGCTGGAAAGTAATGCCGGCAAATTAGCGGTGAAAAAACCAACTTGTTGTGATAAATCAATTGACCATAATATCTCACCTGAATCAGCATCCATTGCTTTGACCGTTCCTTTACGATCTGCTGCATAAACAACAGAATCATCGTAAGCCGGCGAAAGTTGAGAATAATATTTTCCACTACCATCGCCTATCGAGCGGTGCCAAGTGATAGAAGGTCTAAATTGATTGTCAACCTCAGGTAGAGGAGACATCACTATGGAATCTTTTTCCGTTGAGCATCCCATTAATAATGTCACTGCCAATAAACCCACCAAGAGTGTTCTACCCAATTGCATATTAATATTCCTCTTAGTTTGGCAAGCTATTAATTTTTATTTTTAATATTGTCTTCATCATGTCAGCTCCACTTGATTCAATTCCTTTAGAATAAGCTGCGCGAGCACTGGCAATATCACCTTTTTTCAGTAAAATATCGCCACGAATATCTTCAACGATGCTACTCCATCCTTTATCCTGCACTTGCGTCAAACTAATCAGAGCCTGATCTGGCTTGTTCAATGCTAACTGTACGCGTGCCAATCTGACATTGAGTAAATCCTTAAGATCATCTACTTTGGCTATTGTTAATGCCTTTAGTAATGCTTTTTCTGCACCAGCAATATCATTTTTTTCCACCGCAATTTTAGCTAGCTCAATATTGGTCAATACACCATAAATATTATTTGTTTCATTAGCAAATTGCTCGGCAGCGGCCAGTGCTTGATTTGAACCGGTCTGCAATTGAGAAGAAATTTGCTCAAAAGATTGGGCACTTTCTTGCAAACTATTTGCCTGATGTGATTGCCAATAATTCCAACCAATAATCGCACCAACTCCGATAACTAGCCCAATTAATAACGCTTTGCCCTTATTGACAAAAAAACGTTTAATAGCATCGATCTGCTCGTTTTCAGTGGTATAGACTTCCACAGAGTCTCCTTTAACCTAAAAGTTCAACCAAACGTACAGCAATATTCTGCTGAGAAAGTTTTTCCTGTTCACCCGTGCGTAAATCTTTTATCGTGACTTCACCAGATTGATACTCATCTTCACCTAAAATTAAGGCAATTTTTGCCTGGTATTTATTTGCTCGAGCTAACTGTTTCTTAAAATTACCGCCACCGTGATGAGTCATTAATTTCAAAGCTGGCAGTTGATCGCGAATTTTTTCCGCCAGAACTAATATTGCCTGTTGACTTGCTTCACCACAAGCAACCAAATAAACATCAACTAAGGTACATTCAGCAACAAAATCGGGATTAATTTGGCGCACCAATAACACCATGCGCTCCATTCCCATCGCAAAACCTACTGCCGATGTCGCTTTTCCACCAAGCTGTTCAACCAGACCATCATAACGCCCACCAGCACATATCGTTCCCTGTGCACCTAATGCATCAGTAACCCACTCAAATACAGTGCGATTATAATAATCTAAACCACGAACTAAACGTTGATTAATTCGATATTGAACGCCTGCAGTATCAAGTAATTTGCAAAGTCCGATAAAGTGTTGTTTCGAGTCATCATCAAGATAATCAGCCAGTAATGGCGCATCATTAAGCAGTTTTTGCACGTCAGGATTTTTTGAATCAAGAATGCGTAATGGATTAGTCGATAATCGACGTCGGCAATCCTCATCCAATTTATCTTCATATTGTTGCAAAAAAGTGACTAATGCCTGACGATACTTTGCTCGTGCTGCTAATGAGCCAATCGAATTTAATTCCAGTGAAACATGTTTAGCAATCCCCAACTCACGCCACCAACGTGCCGTCATAATGATAAGTTCGGCATCAATATCCGGACCGGCTAAACCAAAAACTTCAGCACCCAACTGATGGAATTGGCGATAACGTCCTTTTTGTGGCCGCTCATAACGAAACATTGGGCCTAAATACCAAAGACGTTGTTGCTGATTGTACAATAAACCATGTTCGATCCCAGCACGCACACAACCCGCTGTATTCTCGGGACGCAATGTTATACTGTCGCCATCCCGATCATCAAAACTATACATCTCTTTTTCAACCACATCAGTGACTTCACCTATTGCGCGCGAAAATAATGCGGTTTGCTCTACAATGGGGGTTCGTATCTCACTAAAACTATAACTAGCAAGGATTTGTTTTAATTTGTTTTCAATTTTTTGCCAGAATTGAATATCGGCAGGAAGACAGTCATTCATACCGCGAATAGATTGAATGTTTTTAGCCACGTTATTTCTCTATTTAAAAATCTACCATAATATGGATTATAAAAGTGAATATTAACAGGGTGCAATCCATAAACAAAATTGGCTCACCATAATATTGAGCCAATATTACTAAACTACATATCTATTCGTTTGATATCAATCCGCTGATTTTCATCCAACATAGCAGCCTTTGCCCGAATTTTAGCTTCCAACTGTTCAATCATATCAGTATTATCTAAACGTTCTTTTTGACGAACACCGTCTTCATAAAATCCACTCTTTGCCCTTGCTCCGGTTACACCAAGGGTAGAAACCTCAGCTTCACCTGGGCCATTAACAACGCAACCAATAATGGAAACATCCATTGGGGTAATAATATCTTCCAATCGCTCTTCTAAAGCATTAACGGTACCAATGACATCAAATTCTTGTCGTGAACAGGTTGGACAGGCAATAAAATTAATACCTCGTGAGCGAATACGCAGTGATTTTAAAATATCAAAACCAACTTTAACCTCTTCAACGGGATCTGCAGCTAAAGAAATACGTAATGTATCACCAATCCCTTCAGCCAATAACATTCCTAGTCCAATAGCAGATTTGACCGAACCTGCTCGCGCGCCACCCGCTTCGGTAATACCTAAATGTAAAGGCTGATCAATTTTATCAGCCAATAAACGGTAAGCGCCTACGGCCAAAAAAACATCTGAAGCTTTAACACTAATTTTAAACTGATCAAAATTCAATCTATCCAATATATCCACATGGCGCATTGCCGATTCAACTAACGCTGCCGGCGTTGGCTCACCATATTTTTCTTGAATATCTTTTTCTAATGAACCACCATTAACACCGATCCGAATAGGAATATTTTTATCGCGTGCACAGTCAACAACCTGACAAATACGTTCTTCATTACCAATATTACCTGGATTGATACGTAAACAATCCGCACCATATTCAGCAACTTTTAGTGCAATACGATAATCAAAATGAATATCAGCAATAACCGGAACATTAACTTGTTGCTTAATGAGCTTAAACGCTTCTGCTGCATCCATTGTGGGTACAGAAACACGTACAATATCAACGCCCACTCGTTCTAAAGATTTAATCTGTTTGACTGTCGCTGCAACATCCGTTGTACGCGTGTTGGTCATTGATTGAACTGTGATTGGTGCACTATCACCAACAGGAACATTACCTACATAAATTCGTGTTGATTTACGCCTTTTTATCGGTGATTGATTATGCATATTACTCTCCCTCAACATCCATGTTTAATAATTTACGCTATTTCTATAATTGAAGCCATCGGATTGACGATGGCTTCTTATTTGTTCACAATTTATCATTATTTATAGATGTTGTCTTACAATATTCATTTACAATCCAGGCAATTTAAATTTAGCTGGACGATTAGCTTTAATAAAGCGATTTAGATCAACCGAATTACCTTTGAATAACAAATTAACATTGGCGGGTATGCCAATATTAAACTCATAAGGAGGTTCACCATTTAATTCAAGTTTCTGGCCTGCATTTTTCATACCGCTAAATAAAATCTTACCTTTAGCATCACGAACTTCTAACCAGCATTGCCCTTTAAAGTTCATCACAATCCCATCGTCCGATTCTAAACTAGCAGCATCAGTATCAGCAGGGGTTTCTTCTGCCCTACTCCGCTCTGGATGACTATTATTGGTCATACTGCCTGGCAAGGGTACTGTTTTTACTTCTGTCGGATTGACTGACTCAGTATTAACATTTTTATCACTATTTTTTAGTGTTTCAGAAGTTAATGGAGATTGAGGTGCCGGAGAGATGACATTATTCGCTATCGCTGAAGTTACCGGTGGGATACTAGTTTCTGTTGACGATGTATTAACATTATTTTGTTCAATAGCGTTTGCGGTGCCAGCGGTAGAAGAAGGTGGATCTGACGGTATTTGTATAGCATTCGAGCGATTCTGTTCAGCCATAGTGGCAATTTCTTGTTTTTGTACTTTATATCCCTGCCACCACCAAATACCTACCATAGCAATACAAATAATGATAATAAGCCAGGTAAATTTCATTAACCAGCCTTCCCGTTTTTTGCGGGTCTTTCCTAGGGAATAACTTTGCATAGGAGAAACTACTGCCGCTTTTGCTGGTGTATGTTTATCCAATAATTCAAGAATTTCTTTTTCTGGAATTTTCACTAATTTTGCATAAGAACGAATGTAGCCACGCAAGAAAGTAGGATCAACACTATGGGAGTTGCTGTCTTCCTCTATCTCACGTACGGTGCATACTTTTAAGCAAAGTCGTTCGGCAACGATTTCTCGGGAAAGACCTAGCGTTTCCCGTGCCTGCAATAAACGTTGGCCAACGGTGATTTCTGTTTTTTCTGTTTTAGGTTTGCTATTCATTCGCGGAACTATTGGTCTTTTCTGAGTTTTAACATCATGAAGGCTTTATAAAAACTTCATCTATCAAGTTAATCAAAAACCTTCATACCGATAATATTTCTTAGCTTATTTTGGAAATATTTTGACAATTAAGCCCTCTACGTTCTTCTTCTTTCCTCAGTTTAATCATCTCCTCAGATATATTTTTAGAGCATAAAAAGTCTAAATAATACGCTCGCATACTTGTATTATTGATTGCGGATGAACGAATTGCCACTTTAAAATATTTTAATGCTAAGCCTGATTGCTTTTGCTGACGCATAATGACCGCCATTCCTAAATTAGCAATCCCATTTTTTGGTTCTGCCAGCAGTATTTTGTCAAAATGATAAGATGCTGCTGGATAATTCCCTGCTGATAGATAAGCAATGCCTAGCTGTGTTCGTGTCACAATCGCAATATCAACGTCTTTATTAATACTAGTACATCCTATTAATAAACCCACTAACAATAGAATATTAATGATAGATATCCTTATCATATCACTCTCATTTATTTATATAGCTGGTAATAAAAGGAATTCTGCTATCTAATTTCCTTCATTTACATAATGAACATTCAGACTGCTTTTACTATAATTGGTTCACCACCCAGGCGTTTTTTCAATGTTCGTTTAGTTCGATCAATAACATCACCCGCTAATTGACCGCAGGCCGCATCAATATCATCACCACGCGTTTTACGCACAATAGTAGTAAAACCATATTTCATCAATACTTTGGCAAAACGATCAATACGGCTATTGGAACTGCGACTGTAAGGTGCTCCAGGAAATGGGTTCCAAGGAATTAAATTAATTTTGCTAGGTGTATGCTTAAGACATTCAGCTAGCTGATGCGCATGCTCAATACTATCATTCACACCATTTAGCATGACATACTCAACAGTAACACGTCCCTGATTAGCATTAGATTTAGTTAGATAGCGCCGAACACTCGCCAGAAAAGTTTCAATGTTGTATTTTTTATTAATAGGTACAATCTCGTCACGAATTTCGTCAGTCGGTGCATGCAAGGAAATGGCTAAAGCAACATCAATCATATCACCTAATTTATCCAGGGCAGGTACAACACCAGAAGTCGATAAAGTCACTCGCCGTTTTGACAAGCCAAAGCCAAAATCATCCATCATAATCTCCATTGCTGGAATAACATTGTTGAGATTTAATAGCGGCTCTCCCATTCCCATCATCACAACATTAGTAATTGGCCGCCGACCACTGGATTTCAAAGAACCAATAACTTTAGCAGCGCGCCACACTTGGCCTATGATTTCTGAAACGCGTAAGTTACGATTAAAACCTTGCTGCGCCGTTGAGCAAAATTTACATTCAAGCGCACAGCCAACTTGAGAAGATACACAAAGTGTCGCGCGATCATCTTCAGGAATATAGACTGTTTCGACTTGTTGCTCACCGACGGTTATTGCCCATTTGATGGTGCCGTCAGTAGAACGCTGCTCTTGCGCAATTTCAGGTGCCCGAATTTCAGCAGCTTGCTTTAATTTATTCCGCAGCACCTTATTGATATCTGTCATCAAATCAAAATCATCATAACAGTGGTGATAAATCCATTTCATTACCTGATCGGCGCGAAATGGTTTTTCCCCCGTATCACTAAAGAACTGCCGCATCTGTTTACGATCCATATCCAGCAAATTGACTTTTGTTGATTTACTGACAGGAGAAAAAGAAGGCACACACTGCGCTGCTGTTTTAGATTGAAACATTTTTATTGCCTCGTTATTACACTTTTCGGCGAAAGCTGTAGGTTTTATAACAATTAACTTTATTTATGGGACTAAATATTATTTTTAATAGCATTATATGCCATAACCTTGCCAATAAATCACTTAACAAGGTATGGCATTTTACAAACTTTATTAATATTTTGCTAATGATATCCTATTTCTGTTTGTTAACAGGGACATATTTCGTCGTCAGTAAAGAAAAAAGCAATTTCTCGTTCTGCGGACGCGACAGAATCAGAACCATGTACTGCATTTGCGGTAAAACTATCTGCATAATCAGCACGTAGTGTTCCTGCCAATGCCTTAGAGGGATCCGTTGCTCCCATTAAATCACGATAACGCTGTATAGCATCTTTGCCCGCTAAGACTTGCAACATAATGGGGCCTGAGATCATAAATTCGACTAATCCAGCAAAAAAAGGCTTATCTTTATGCTCAGCATAAAAACCTTCAGCCTGTTCACGATTTAAATGCACCATTTTAGCTGCAATAATTTCGAATCCAGCTTGCTCAAAACGGTTATAAATCGCACCAATTACATTTTTTTTAACCGCATTTGGCTTAATAATTGAAAACGTACGTTGCATCGTCATTAGAAATCCTCTTAGCTATTATTTTTCATCATGATATTTTTGCCTTGCATCCATACTGCCTGCCAAGAAAAAGATTTATCATCATTTTTATTAAGGCAAAATAGCTGGCTATTATAGATATTGGCAATTCAATTGCCCACTTGACGACAAATTTTGTTAATTTTTTTTATACAATTTTTTTATTTTTTTAGCTTAAATCACATTTTTCTAAAATTTAAAACGATAAATACGATTAAAAAGATAATCAGCCCAATTCTTTTTTTTATGTTGTAGGCTTAGATAAATTTAAATATAAAAATTAGCTAGGTATAAATAAGGGAATAATAATAGGTAGCCAAATTTAACAATTTTTAATAGCAATCATGTTATTACGCAACCAACCACCTATTTTACGTTGATAAAATGGTTGCGTATGATGAATAATAAAATGATCAATACCTGTGCCGTTAGGTTGCAAAAAATAAAAATCAACTGACTGATTATCTTCAAGATAATTAAGTACTAAGTTCCCTAACTGCGGAATTAATTGTTGCCCTTCCTTTTCATAGCCAAGACTAATTTCTAAAGCAATCAGCATAACCGGCACCCCTGCTGTTGTATCATCTTTCGCTTGGAGTAAAAAAGCACGGCGTATGATTTTATATTGTTGGAAAAAATGACACAGCCCACTAATTAATTTTGGCGGTAACGTTTCAAATATGCTCAATTTAATAGTACTATCGCCTGGCACTGTAATTGTTGTCATCAGTGCAGATTGATTAATTTTATCAGCCGCCATTTCAGCTTCCTTCATAATTAATACTCTCTTGCTAACTAATTATTTACCAAAAAAATAAATTTCTTGGTAAATAATCATAAAAAAAGCTATTTTGCCTTTTTCAGTAATAAACTAGCAATAGTTCTGACACCAATGCCGGTTGCGCCTTCCGCCCATAAACTCATGGCAGATTTACGATAAGTCGCTGAACAATCGATATGCAACCATCCCTTATGATAATTTTCAACAAAATGTGATAAGAAAGCCGCGGCGGTGCTGGCGCCAGCAGTATGAGAAGGTGATGCAATATTATTGAGATCGGCAAAAGCAGAAGGTAATTGGCGACGATGAAATTCCGCTAAAGGTAAACGCCAGAAGAGTTCATTTTCCATTTCTGCCGCAGACATCAATTCAGCCACCAATTTGTCATCAAAACTTAATACTGACTGATAATCGTTGCCTACTGCCATTTTGGCTGCACCGGTTAATGTTGCAGCGTCAATAATTAATGCTGGTTTTTCTTTACTTGCATCAATCAATCCATCAGCCAAAACCAGTCTTCCTTCCGCATCAGTATTCATAATTTCAACAGACTGGCCGTTACGGTAGCGAATAATATCACCTAATTTAAAGGCATTACCACTCACCATATTATCAGCAATACAGAGGAAAAGTTTTACTCGTTGTTTTAAACCTCGACTTATTGCTAAGGCTAACGCCCCAGTTAGCATAGCTGCTCCGCCCATATCTGCTTTCATTGAATTCATAGATGAAGAGGGTTTTATGCTATAACCACCAGAATCAAACGTAATACCTTTTCCAACCAAACAAGCAAATACCGGCGTTTTTAAATTGCCAGTTGGATTATAATCCAGCACGAGTAATGCAGGTGGGCGGCTTGAGCCACGACCTACGGTATAAATTCCACTATATTTCTGTTTTGCTAACTCGTCACCCTGAATGATACGGTAGTTAATATTATCCTTTATTGTTTCACATAATAAGTCGGCGCTGCGCTGCGCTAGCTGCGCTGGCGCTAATTCTTCAGCCGGTGTGTTAATAATATCGCGTACCCAATCAATAATTCGTATGCGGTACTGGAGCTCTTTTTTTTCATTTGCTGATAAATTTGGCCATTCAATAGAACGCGCTCCTTTAGGTGCTCTAAAACCTTGCCAAAATGCCCAGCTTTTTTCCAAGTCCCAGTCATTCCCTACTAACATGACGTGATGAATACCTTGGCTATCCAATCTACGACCGGCACTTTGGATCGCACACAATTTTGCTTGTGGCTTCAAATGAATGACTATCCCTTGCTCACTGGAACTAATTAATGCATTCTTTCCCCAACAAGGCGCCGCTGCTTGATAAGATAGCGAGACCTGCATGATCTGCTTTTCCATTCCCTCTTCCCACCTTAGTTTGTCATATGTGTTTATGGAATAATTGATGAATATAGGATATTAATAATAGAGGTTATCATGAGTTAATACATTGCACGATGAATGATAGTAATAAAAAAGCTGGCAATTCCAGCTTTGTAGATAATTGTTAGTTTAATCAGTCATTATTGATACTCATCAAGCCATACTAATAGAATAGCTTCCAGGATCTTTTCATTTGAAGCTTGCGGATTGTCATTAAATCCGTCTAGTTGGCAAATCCACTGATGCATATCGGTAAAACGAACCGTTTGCGGGTCAATATTAGGATATTTATCATAGAGTGCCTCTGCAATTGTACGGCTATCAGTCCACTTTAAACTCACCATCCCCTCCTGCAATTAAATGTAAGGATCAATGTTCTCTGGCATGATTAATCGTATATTTAGGAATTTCTATGACCAGATCTTCATTAGTCACGATGGCCTGACAACTTAACCGGCTCTCAGGCTCTAACCCCCATGCTTTGTCCAACATGTCATCCTCTAGTTCAGAACTTTCTTCCAGTGAATCAAAGCCTTCACGCACAATACAGTGGCAAGTTGTACAGGCACAAGATTTTTCACAAGCATGTTCAATATCAATGCCACTACGTAAAGCAGCATCAAGAATAGATTCACCTTTCTCTACTTCCACAACCGCCCCTTCCGGGCATAACTCTTTATGCGGTAAAAAAATTATCTTTGGCATTATCATATCTCGTCCACAGAATGACCCGATAATGCTTGACGAATAGAGATATCCATACGTCTAGCAGCGAAATCCTGTGTTTGCTTATCCAGTTGTTTAATTGCATTTTCAATTGCCACAGAGGAGCTTCCCTGTGTACAGTTAATTAATTCATTTACAGCCTTATCAATCGCTGCTTTTTCTTCTTTATTCAATAAATGAGCATCTTTTTTCAATGCGATCATTAAACTTTCTATTAGCCGGTTGGCTTCAACTTTCTGCTCGGCAAGACGACGCTCTAGCATATCATCTTGCGCATTAACGATTGAGTCAGTGATCATATTAGCAATTTCTTCGTCAGTTAAACCATATGAAGGTTTAACTTGAATCGAAGCACTGACACCCGTTGATTTTTCTACTGCGCTGACACTCAATAATCCATCGGCATCTATTTGAAAAACGACCCGAATATGCGTGCTTCCGGCAGGTAATGGCGGTATTCCACGTAGGGTAAAACGCGCTAAGGAACGGCAATCATTAACCATTTCACGTTCGCCTTGTACAACATGAAATGTCATGGCTGTTTGCCCATCTTTGAAGGTAGTAAATTCCTGCGCCTTAGCAATAGGCAGTGTCGTATTGCGTGGGATCACTTTTTCAACCAATCCTCCCATGGTTTCTAAGCCAAGTGACAAAGGGGTAACATCGAGTAACAATATTTCACTATCCGGTTTATTACCGACTAAAATATCAGCCTGAATAGCCGCACCAATAGCAACAACTTTATCCGGATCAATTGAAGTTAAGGGGGTGAGGCCAAAAAATTCCTCAACCATAGAAAGTACCAACGGTACCCGCGTCGAACCACCCACCATCACAATCTGCAAAATATCATCAATATCAATTGCGGCATCTTTCAATGCACGACGACTGGTTAATAAAGTGCGTTTGACCAATGGCTGAATTAATGTGTTCAACTGCTCTCTTGATAAGGTTCCTCGCCAACCATTGATTTCAATGTCAGTATAATTAACATCCGTTAATGCTATTTTAGCCTGACTAGCGATATTTAAAATTTGCCGCTGTAAGCAATGGTCTTGGCGATCTGTTATACCCGCTTGTTGATATATCCAATCCACCAGAAGATGATCAAAATCATCTCCGCCGAGCGCTGTGTCTCCGCCCGTTGCTAACACTTCAAATACGCCACGCTGCAACCTAAGAATGGAAATATCAAAAGTCCCACCACCCAAATCATAAACAGCAATTACGCCCTCTTGTTGTGAATCTAAACCATAGGCAATAGCCGCCGCAGTAGGTTCATTCAATAAACGTAAAATCTGTAATCCGGCCAAACGCGCTGCATCTTTAGTTCCTTGACGTTGCGCATCATCAAAATAAGCAGGCACGGTGATCACCACACCTTCTAATCTACCATTCAATGTTTCTTCTGCCCGCTGTACCAACGACTTTAGTATCTCAGAAGAAACTTGAATAGGATCAACTTGCCCTATGGCTGTGTGGATCAGCGGTAAGCCATTTTTACTTGCTGTCAATTGATAAGGTAAATTAGGATAACGTTGCTGGATCTCAGTCAATGAGCGCCCCAATAAGCGCTTAGCTGAAATAATGGTATTAGCCGGATCTTGTTCCACTTTTGCTTTCGCTTGCTTACCGACTGTAATCGCGGTTGGTTGGTAACTGACGATAGAGGGTAGCAATTCACATCCGGCTGAATCAGGTAGTGTTTCTGCTTTTTTGTTGCGAACCGTTGCAATCAAGGAATTTGTTGTACCTAAATCAATACCAGCCGCTAAACGGCGTTGATGCGGCATCGACGACATGCCCGGCTCTCTAATTTGTAATAATGCCATAAAATTTACTCTAAAAACGATTGAATAAACGCTCTTCCAATTGTTCAACTTGTTGCTGCAACTTATCGAGAAATCGAAGTTTGCGAACAGTATCTGCTGCCTTTACCCACTGTTCTTCATTTAGTTGTTTTTCCATTTCCTGTAAGTAACTTTTTATTGTTTTAGCTAAACCAGAGGAAAATAAGGCTAATGCCTCTTCTGCTTGCTCACTGGTTTCGATACACGCCAATTCTTCACGCAGCGCAAGCTGCTCCATTAAAAACGCCGTATCATGCATAGTATATTGCTCATTATTGATATCAATATCATATAAAGTCAGCATATATTCAGCACGTTTCAAAGGGTGTTTTAAGGCTTGATAAGCAGCATTAATTGTCGCAGCCTGTTGAAGTGCACCTAGTTTGTCACTCTCAGGTTGGTTAGCAAAGCGATCAGGATGATATTGACGCTGTAATTCCTGATAACGGTAAGTTAATTGTTCAAGGTCAATAGAATATGAAAATGCCAGACCGAAAAGGGTAAAATAATCCATAAATGCTCTAGATTGAAAATATCAAACAGACGGTAGGAAATTTATGTCACAGCCGTCGTCTATTCAGTTTTAGGCTTATCAAATAATAAACAAACTCTCATACGTTAAAGCTTTCACCGCAGCCACATTCATTTTTGCTATTCGGATTGTTAAACTTAAAACCTTCATTAAGACCTTCTTTAACAAAATCCAATTCTGTCCCATTGAGATAAATCATACTTTTACCATCAATGATAACTTTCACGCCTTTGTCTTCAAATACGGTATCATCTTCATTAATCACATCAACAAATTCAAGCACATAAGCCATACCTGAACAGCCAGAAGTCCTAACGCCCAAACGTAAACCTTCACCTTTTCCTCGGTTATGTAAGAAAGTCAGAATACGCTCTGCCGCATTTTCTGTCAGAGAAATTGACATACAACACCTCACAATCAAAACCAGTACAGGCGGATACGGTAAACAAAAGCAAACCGGTAGTATCACGCCTAAAAGGAATTTTTATATTAATTATTTGCTTTGCTGTTTATTTTTATAGTCCGCAATAGCCGCTTTAATCGCATCTTCTGCCAAAATAGAACAGTGAATTTTAACGGGTGGCAACTCTAATTCTTCTGCAATAGCCGTATTTTTGATAGTCTCTGCTTCATCCAGTGTCTTACCTTTCATCCATTCCGTTACTAATGAACTAGAGGCAATTGCTGAACCACAACCATAAGTTTTAAAACGCGCATCTTCAATAATACCTGCGTCATTAACTTTGATCTGAAGTTTCATGACATCACCACAAGCTGGTGCGCCTACCATCCCACTCCCGACCATTGGGTCATTATTATCAAACGAACCTACGTTACGTGGATTTTCATAATGATCAATCACTTTTTCACTATATGCCATATTGTCAACTCCTGAAACCGTCTATTCGTTTATTAATGATGAGCCCATTCAATGCTATTAAGATCGACACCCTGTTTATACATCTCCCATAGGGGAGAAAGATCACGCAGCCGACCTATCGCATTATGAATTAGCTGGATGGCATAATCGATTTCTTCTTCTGTCGTAAATCGACCAAAGGAGAAACGAATTGAACTGTGTGCTAACTCATCATTCATTCCTAAAGCTCTTAGTACATATGAAGGTTCAAGACTTGCCGATGTACATGCAGAACCTGATGAGACAGCCAAATCTTTAAGCGCCATCATCAATGATTCACCTTCCACATAGTTAAAACTAACATTGAGAATATGAGGAGCTCCGTTGGCCAGATCCCCATTAAGATAAACCTCTTCAATATTCTTAATACCGTTCCATAAGCGTTGGCGTAAGGCGCGTAATCGAAGAGATTCTACTGCCATTTCTGCTTTAGCAATCCGATAAGCTTCGCCCATTCCTACAATCTGGTGTACTGGTAATGTCCCTGAGCGCATCCCTCGTTCATGACCACCGCCATGTTGTTGGGCTTCAAGTCGAATACGGGGTTTACGACGTACATAAAGTGCGCCTATTCCCATCGGTCCATACAGTTTATGTGCTGAGAAAGACATTAAATCAATTTTTAGTTCATTTAAATCAATCGGTAATTTACCTACTGACTGGGTCGCATCAACATGAAAAACAATACCACGATTGCGGCAAAGCTCACCCATAGCGGCAATATCTTGAATAATACCGATCTCATTATTAACATGCATGATAGAAACCAGAATTGTGTCATCACGCATAGCGGCTTCAAGCTCTTGTAAATCAATAAGACCACTACTTTTTGGCGCAAGGTAAGTCACGGCAAAACCTTCACGCTCAAGTTGACGGCATGTATCCAAAACCGCTTTATGCTCGGTTTTGCTGGTAATGATATGTTTACCTTTTTTCTGATAGAAATTGGCAACCCCTTTCACAGCCAGGTTATCTGATTCAGTCGCTCCAGAAGTAAAAACAATCTCACGCGGATCCGCATTGATTAACTCAGCAATCTGATTACGTGCAATATCCACAGCTTCTTCAGCTTGCCAGCCAAAAATATGAGAGCGCGATGACGGATTACCAAAATTGCCATCCATAGTCATACACTGCATCATTTTTTCAGCGACACGAATATCAACCGGTGTGGTCGCCGAGTAGTCTAAATAAATCGGTAGTTTCATTAACTCACTAGCTCCATAAGACGAAAAACGTCTCAAAATTTTATTACTTTGCAATTACTCTATTTTGCAGAACCTTTTAATTTATGCTCGCATATTAATAATGGGTTCGGATTGAGGAGTCACTCTCACATGATGTTTATCGCTATCTTGACGATCAGCAACTTCTTGTACTTCTTGATTATTGACCAATTCTTCTAAGCTAATATTACTAAGAAAACTGGTAATACGGTCACTTAAATCACGCCACAGTGCATGGGTCAAACAACGCTCTCCACCTTGGCATCCTTCTCTTCTTCCGTGACAGCGAGTTGCATCAACAGACTCATCAACAGCCGAAATAACTTGAGCGATAAAAATAGTTTTCGCGTCGCGACCTAATAAATATCCGCCGCCAGGGCCACGGACACTGGCAACCAGTTCGTTTTTGCGAAGTCGAGAAAACAGTTGCTCAAGATAAGAAAGCGAAATTCCTTGGCGTTCCGATATATCAGCCAATGGCACCGGCCCAGTCTTTGAATGCAATGCCACATCCAGCATGGCTGTTACTGCATAGCGTCCTTTAGATGTGAGTCTCATAATATATCCCCATAGTTAAATGTGACAAAAATTGTGTCATTCCTGAGTATTTTAGTCAACTATTTAACCTAGTAATTTACTCAACTATTATTTATGCCATTTTTCAATTGATGTGAGAACACCACGTAAAATATGGAGTTCCTGCACTTCAGGATGCGCTCGAGTAAATAAACGCCGCAATTTATTCATGATTTGTCCAGGGTGACGCTTTCTGATAAATCCAGATGCATTGAGCACTGCTTCAAGGTGGATATAAAAACGTTCTATATCCTCAATTGGCGGATATTGTACCTTATCTTTATTATCTACCGCGGATTTTTTTTCATTTATTGCCAGGTATGCCATACGAATTTCATAACTGATCAATTGAACAGCCATTGCCAAATTGAGTGAACCATATTCAGGATTTGTTGGAATGTGAAGATGATATTGACATTTCTGTAGTTCTTCATTGGTTAAACCAACACGTTCGCGGCCAAAAATAATAGCCACCGGAGAATTTATTGCCTGATGGATGGTTTTTTCGCCACATTCTCGCGGCGTTACTTGTGGCCATGATAAAGTACGAGCACGCACACTGGTTCCAATTACCAAATTGCATCCAAGTAAAGCTTGCTCTAATGTCTCCACGATAGTCGCTTGACCAATAACATCACTGGCGCCAGCAGATAATGCAATGGCTTGTGAATCGGGCAAAATGAGTGGATTAACTAAGTATAAATTAGTCAGTCCCATCGTTTTCATCGCACGGGCAGTTGAACCCATATTTCCGGTATGCGAGGTTTCAACCAAAATAATGCGAATATTTTTTAACATGATTGTCTTTATTTGGCGTTGATCATTAGGCTATTCTACCACAATCATAGTCATGTTGACGAATCTCTGTTATACTGCCGGCTTCGCTTAATCCTTGTTCTTTAACATTCCAGTGGAAATAACCCATGCATCCAATGCTAACTATTGCTATACGAGCAGCTCGCCAAACAGGTAACTTTATTGCTAAAAGCTATGAAAAACCCGATTCTATCGAAATAATGGCAAAAGGCCAAAATGATTTTGTGACCAACATTGATAAAAAAGCAGAACAAATTATTATTGAAGTCATCCAGAAATCTTATCCTACTCATACCATTATTACGGAAGAAAGTGGTCAAATAGTTGGTGAGAAAAATGATATTCAGTGGGTTATTGATCCGTTGGATGGCACAACCAATTTTACTAAACGTTTACCCCATTTTTCCGTTTCTATCGCGGTACGTATTAACGGTCGTACAGAAGTCGCCGTCGTTTATAATCCTATGCTTAATGAGCTATTTACTGCAGTACGTGGGCAAGGAGCACAATTAAACGGTTACCGCCTGCGTCTTAAAAATAGCCATGAATTAGAAGGGGCAATCATTGCCACGGCTTTTCCTTTCAAAGCGAAACAACATTCAGCCGCATATATTAATATTATCGCTAAACTGTTTAAAAAATGCGCCGATTTTCGCCGTACTGGTTCAGCCGCTTTAGACTTAGCTTATGTTGCTGCTGGTCGCGTCGATGCCTTTTTTGAAATTGGCTTAAAACCTTGGGATTTTATGGCTGGAGAACTATTAGTACGTGAAGCAGGTGGGGTTATAACTGACTTTGTTGGCGGTCATAATTATCTATCATCGGGCAATTTGCTGGCAGGCAGTCCACGTATGGTGAAAAAAATGGTACTAGAAATGCAGAGTGAGTTAAGCGATTTATTAAAAAGCTAAAAAATAAGAATAGCTATAGCCAATATTTATATTTAATTAATAATGTCTGGATAGCGTGGTTATATCATTAACTCGTTTGTGGCAGTTCTCAAAATAGTAGGAATTTGCCACAACGTTACTGGTTAGAGAAACTGGCAAATATTTTCCAGATTGGCTGTTATTGTTGATGCCGCCTTACCCCTTGATTGTCTACTTAAACCCCCTATCCCTATTTAGGTATTAAGGGGTATTTAATAAATGTTTTTAGTTAATTTTAATGAGCTGAAAGTTCATCACATCGTTGAGTATGTATTTTCTGATTAGCATCACTAGACGCTTGTAAGTCCTTTCCTATTATCTTGATAGCTAATAGCTTAGCATTATCTTCATTAGCAGCAGTCACAGGCTGATCAAATAAATTCATTTCCTTGTTTGGATAACCGTGCCAGCCGTGACACATATATTGCTTATCTTTTTTATCATTGGCCGCCATTGCCATGGAAGGGAATAAAATTGAAATCATGTAACTAATTGATAATATTAACAATCCATATTTTACTGAATAATTCATTTCAATCTCCTAGGGGTTATTGTGACGCCTAATTAATAGATGATCTTATTCATTACGATTGAGTTTAATAATCTAAATCGCAATATTGCAAATGATAAAACAAATGATAATCATTTTCATAATTTTTTAATACATTTTTGCAATATATATATAAATAATATTAAATAACCTTTTTATTAAGCAACCAAAATCATTTTGAATAAAAAACACTTTTGTAATAGGTTATATCTTTCAATATTGCGCGAAAGATTTAATTAACAATTTCATCATTAAGGTTATAAGCAATGCAGGTAATGAGGGAATATTGTATTGCTGTTTGTTACAAAGACGGATTTTACTGATTGACCAACTTACTTATTTTAATATAAAAATATTTATTGGCATCCTTGGTTAATATTTATCTGTTATTCAAGTTAAATCAACAAGTTTAGCTTACTCGTTCGGCTATAACATCGAATTTAATGATGTGAATTTTCACGCGGTCGAATAAATAGCGCTGGAATGGCAATCAATGACATTAACCAAAATACCCAGTTATGGTGAAAAGGAAAATGTTCATAAACAAAACCTACAACGATTGTCACTATCGCTAACCCGGCTCCTAAGGCCAATGCCGAATAAAATGCCTGTAGACGAATAATTTCATCTTCGTTACGGGCGCTAATAAAACGCATCGCCGCAAGATGACAAACAGTAAAAGTACCACTATGTAAAAGTTGGCTCATTATCAGTATCGGTAAAGCGGTAAAACTGGCCATTAAGCTCCAACGAATCACCGCACAACTCGCTGCTAACAATAATAATCCACTCGCCTGCCAATGACGAAAAAGGACATAACTAAAGGTAAACACAATCACTTCAGCAACAATACTTAAAGACCATAATAGACCGATAATAGCATCGGAATAACCTACTTCTTTCCAATAAATTGAAGAAAAGCCATAATAAGCTGCATGAGAGCTCTGTAATAAGGTAATACAGAGTAAAAAGCGCCAGACTGAGCTATCAAGCAATAATTGTTTCAATGAGATTGTTGTATTGGCGATCTGGCGATAAGTGGCTTTAGGCAGAACAGTAGGTTGTAATAACATCGTCAACAGCATAATGACTATGCTGGCAAGTAATGCATAGATAATTATTTTATGCCCCCAGTTATTGGCTAAATAACCCATCGAAGAAGCGCTAATTATAAATGCAAGCGAACCCCAAGCCCTTACTTTACCATAATCAAATGTTATCTGTTTTTGCCAACTAGCGGCTAAAGCATCGGTTAAAGGTACCATTGGTGAAAAAAAAAGATTGAAAGCCAACATGATAAATAATAACCATAACCAGTTTGAACTGACGATAAATCCTATAGCAAAGATCAACGTTAAACCAGCAAATAGACGCAAAGTGGTAATTAGGTGACGAGATCCTTTTACTATCGGTGCGATCATCAAAGAACCAATAAAACGTGCGCTAAGGCCGGTTGCTAACAAAATACCGATTATATCAGCCTCAAGCCCTTCACCATTTAGCCACATTGCGATAAAAGGCAAAAAAATGCCATAAGCAAAAAAATAAGTGAAATAATCTAACGCAAGCCAACGTGTTGATGGAATAATCATTATTTATTCCCATTTGATTATCATGTAAAAAGCCCGATTCATTTAACAACTAAAACGGGCTAAAACAAATCACTAAATTTTACTTATTTATGCATAGAACAGGAAACTGCTGGCACATCAACAATACTTTTTGTTTTACATTTTGGATCACACTTTCATCATCAATCTTGTCCAAAATATCACATATCCAATTGGCCAATTCAGCTGATTCTTTTTCCTTAAACCCACGACGAGTAATGGCAGGTGACCCTATACGAATACCGGAAGTAACAAATGGGCCCTTAGGATCATTCGGTACACTATTTTTATTGACAGTAATATTAGCACGACCCAGTGCGGCATCTGCCTCTTTACCGGTGATCCCTTTATCCACTAAATCTAATAAAAATAAATGATTTTCAGTTCCACCAGAAACAACCTTGTAGCCACGCTTGATAAAAACTTCAACCATCGTTTTCGCATTTTTAGCCACTTGCTGTTGATAAGTTTTAAATTCAGGCTCCATCGCTTCTTTTAATGCAACCGCTTTACCCGCAATAACATGCATTAATGGACCGCCTTGAGCGCCAGGGAATACAGCAGAATTTAGCTTTTTGTAAAACGCTTCATCACCACCTTTAGCCAAAATCAAACCACCACGAGGGCCGGCCAAAGTCTTATGGGTAGTAGTCGTCACAACATGCGCATGAGGAACAGGATTAGGATAAACACCAGCAGCGATCAAACCCGCGACATGCGCCATATCAACAAATAAATAAGCACCTACACTATCTGCAATTTGACGCATCTTAGCCCAATCTACCACGCCGGAATAAGCAGAAAAACCGCCAATAATCATTTTAGGTTTATATTTTTGTGCCTGAGTAGCTATATCGTCGTAATCAATTTTTCCTTTTTCATCGATACCATAAGGAACGATATTATAAAGTTTACCGGAAAAATTGACGGGTGAGCCGTGGGTTAAATGTCCACCATGTGCCAAATTCATGCCTAACACAGTATCACCGGGTTGCAATAAGGCCATATAAACAGCAGTATTAGCTTGCGAACCTGAGTGTGGCTGAACATTAGCAAAATCCGCATCAAATAAAGTTTTCGCCCGATCAATAGCAAGTTGTTCAACAATATCAACATATTCACAACCACCATAATAGCGCTTACCTGGATAGCCTTCAGCGTATTTATTCGTAAGTTGGGAACCTTGAGCCTGCATGACTCTTGGACTGGTATAATTTTCTGAAGCGATTAACTCAATATGCTCTTCCTGACGCTTAACTTCATTTTCCATTGCTTGCCATAGTTCTTGGTCATAATCTGCAATACTCATTTCACGCTTTAACATTTACTTCTCCTGACTCAGCCACATTTTAAATCGCTATTCAATTAAATGAATAGCACACAGTGTAAACTCTTTTAGCTCACTGAGATAGCCCCAAAATAAAAAATTACGCAAACGATTGCTATGTATGTATTATCAAATATAGACATTTCTCAATAGCGATTTGATCGCCAATTAAAATACGCTAACTCAATCTCATTTTTACAATTAATTATTTACTTTTAACCTGAAACAATTTAAGTTGCATTTAAAATGCAACTTTAAGCCCTCAGTTAACTTTAGGAATTTTATATGATTGATTCTCAAACTATCGCCACCGTTAAATCAACTATTCCTCTTATTGTTTCCACTGGTCCTAAATTAACCGCTCATTTTTATCAACGGATGTTTCAACATAACCCTGAATTAAAAGATATTTTCAATATGAGTCATCAAATTAATGGTGATCAAAGAGAAGCTTTGTTTAATGCCATTTGCGCCTATGCTGCCAATATTGATAATGTTTCGGCCTTACTACCTGCGGTTGAAAAAATTGCCCACAAACATGCTAGCCTAAATATAAAACCTGAACATTATTCGATAGTTGGTCGACATCTATTACATACCATTGATGAGTTATTTCAGCCTGGAAAAGAAATTATTGATGCCTGGGCTAAAGCTTTTGATGTGCTGGCCGATATCTTTATTAACCGTGAAGAACAAATCTATAAAACAAATGAAGAAAATATCGGCGGTTGGCGTGGTTTGCGTCGCTTCAAAGTGGCTAAAAAGATCCCGCGTAGCGAAACGATCACCAGTTTTCAATTTATTCCAGCAGATGGTAATGAGATAGTCGATTTTCTTCCTGGACAATATTTAACCATTTATTTACAGGATCGTGAAAAACTAACCAATCAACAAATTCGGCAATACTCATTAACCAATGCACCTAATGGTGAAAGTTATTGTATCGCGGTAAAGCGTGAAGAAAATGGCAGTGTGTCAAACTATCTGCATAACAATATAAAAGAAGGTGATATCGTCAAATTGGCACCACCTTGCGGAGATTTTTTTTGGCAGTGAATACTGATACACCAGTAACGTTGATTTCAGCCGGTGTCGGCTTAACGCCAATGATAAGCATGTTGGAAAAGCTACATCAACAACAACATAAAGCGCCATTAAATTGGCTACATGCGACAGAGCATGGTGGACATCACGCTTTTGCTAATGAAGTAAAAAATAAATTAACCGATTTTATCCATGGCTTCAGTGCCGTTTGGTATAACAATCCACGTGAGCAAGACAGACAAGCTGAACAGTATCAATACCAAGGACTAATGAATCTGTCAGAAGTAAGACAACAACTTAATATTAACAATATGCATTACTATTTCTGTGGCCCTGTCAACTTTATGCAATTTATTGCCAAGCAGTTGCTCACCATGGGAGTAAATACCAGTCACATCCACTATGAGTGTTTTGGACCACATAAAGTTATTGAGGGAAATGAACAATAACCCTTGAAACTCTCACTAAAACCAAGATAAGTGGTAACAGGTGGAATAGGAGGTTACAGATTCCATATCAACTCCTTTGTAACTTTCAACCATCTGTTACCCTTTAAAATCAAATAGCTGCTTCATCCTGCTCGCCGGTGCGAATCCGGATCACATGAGCAATATCATAAACAAAGATTTTACCATCACCAATTTTTCCCGTCTGAGCCGTTTGCGTTATCGTCTCGACACAACTGTCAACAATATCGTCTGGAACAACAATTTCAATTTTTACTTTAGGCAAAAAATCAACCATATATTCTGCGCCGCGATAAAGCTCTGTATGACCTTTTTGGCGTCCAAACCCTTTTACTTCCGTGACTGTCATTCCGGTTATGCCGACATCTGCTAAAGCTTCTCTTACATCATCTAGCTTGAACGGTTTGATAATTGCATCAATTTTCTTCATCAAATTATCCTATTATCACCAGTTTTTACGACCAAAAGCCGAAGTAATTGGGTAACGCCTATCCTTATTGAAATTTCGAATAGTAATGCGTGGACCTATCGGTGCTTGACGTCGTTTATATTCATTAATATCAACTAGCTTAATCACCTTACGTACTGTTACTTCATCAAATCCAGCCGCAACTAATTCACTGACCGATTTATCCTGTTCAACATAACCTTCAAGGATCGCGTCCAGCACAGGATAAGGTGGTAAACTATCTTGATCGAGTTGCCCTGGTGCCAGCTCAGCAGTAGGCGGCCGCTCGATAACGCGCTGAGGGATGTTTGGTGAAATCGTATTACGATATTTTGCCAACTCAAATACTAACGTCTTTGGTACATCTTTAAGCACCGCAAAACCGCCGGCCATATCACCATAAAGACTAGTATAACCTACCGCCGATTCACTTTTGTTGCTGGTCGTTAATACTAAACGGCCACTCTTATTTGATATTGCCATCAAAATGATAGCCCGACAGCGAGCCTGCAAATTTTCTTCGGTTGTGTCGGGAGCCATGTCTGCAAATAAGGGCGACAAACCAGCCATAAATGCATCATACATAGCTTCAATAGATACTATCGCAAATTCAATACCTAACAATGTAGCCTGTTCTCTGGCATCATGGATGCTTATCTCAGCGGTATATTTAAAAGGCATCATGACTGCCTGAACGTTATCTTTTCCTAAAGCATCCACTGCAATAGCTAAGGTTAAAGCTGAATCAATTCCGCCTGATAATCCCAAAATAACACCTGAGAAGCCATTTTTATTAATATAGTCACGGGTTGCCATGACTAATGCTTCATAAACTTGTGCGGTAGAAGATAAAGTTTTAGCTAAATTAGCTACTGGTAGCGGTTCGCCATCATTAAATTTACACTGGATAACCTGCTCAGCAAACTGCGCTAAATAATGCGTTATCTCACCCTGGCCATTAAATACTTTTGACCCACCATCAAATATAAGTTCATCCTGCCCGCCCACCTGGTTTAAATAGACAATTGGCAAATGCGTTCTTTGACTATGAGATTTTAATAACCTTGTACGGATATGGAGTTTTTCGCGATTATAAGGTGAAGCATTAATGATAATCAGCACATCAGCGCCTAGTGCTTTAATTCTATCAACCGGTTCATCAAACCAAACATCTTCACAAATTAAAAAACCTAGCTTATAACCTTTAAAAGATAAGACACAGCTTTCGTGACCAGCATAAAAATAGCGCTTTTCATCAAAAACACCATAATTAGGCAATTGTTGCTTAAAATAACGCGCCACCATTTGCCCCTGCCAGAAAAATGACAATGCATTATAACATTTTTCATTTTGCTGCCATGGATGACCAACGACAATGGCTATATTTTGACTCGCTTCTTTAAGGCGATCTAGCTGTTTACTACAGCGTTGGTGAAAATCCGACCGAAAAAGTAAATCCTCCGGCGGATAGCCAGTTAAAGACAATTCCGAAAACAGAATAAGATCCGCACCCTGCAACTGTTGAGCCTTAGCTTCCTGCAACATGCGTTCACAGTTGCCTTCAATATCACCTACCAGCCAATTTAATTGTGCTAGTGCAATATTCAGCGTTCGGTTCATAAAATTTCACTCTCCAGACATAATAATAATTATTCTTTAAAATCATTAGCATCCAGTTTATGCCTGGCTAATAATTTATAAAATTCTGTTCGGTTTCGACCTGCCATACGCGCTGCGTGGGTAACATTGCCTTTTGTCATTTGTAACAATTTGCGCAAATAATTAAGCTCAAATTGGTTACGAGCCTCAACAAAAGTAGGTAATGCGGTATTCTCGCCTTGCAGTGCCTGAATGACTAGCGCTTCACTAATAACCGGCGCCGTTGTTAATGCAACACACTGCTCAATAACATTTACTAATTGCCTTACATTGCCCGGCCAACTGGCGGCCATTAAACATTTTATCGCATCCCTCGATAGGCTACGCACAAAAGGTTTATGACGCTTTATTAATTCCCTTAACAAGTGATTAGCTAACAAAGGAATATCTTCTGAACGTTCATTAAGGGCAGGAATTTTAATATTTACCACATTCAAACGGTAATAGAGATCTTCACGAAATTCATTCTTTTCCATCGCCTTTGGTAAATCACGATGAGTCGCTGAAATAATTCGAACATCAATATCTAGATCACGATTACTACCTAAAGGGCGAACTTTACGTTCTTGCAAAACCCGTAATAGTTTCACTTGAAGTGATAAAGGCATATCACCAATTTCATCAAGGAATAATGTTCCACCTTGCGCAGCAAGAAACAACCCCTCACGATGGGTAACCGCACCGGTAAAAGCGCCCTTGGCATGCCCAAACAACTCAGATTCTAAAAGCTGCTCAGGTAAAGCCCCACAGTTAATTGCAATAAATGGCTTTTTAGCTCTAGGGCTAGCACGATGAATTGCTCGAGCCAATACTTCTTTACCGGTACCACTTTGGCCATTGATTAATATACTAACATCAGATTGAGCCACCATACGTGCCTGTTCTAATAAACGAAGCATTATCGGGCTACGAGTGACAATTTCCTCACTCCAATTTTCATCAGAAACCGAAATTGACATGGCCAAAGCTTCACCGATCGCTTTATAAAGAGCATCACGATCAACCGGCTTAGTAAGAAAACTCGATACCCCTCTTTGGGTTGCAGCTACCGCATCAGGGATTGAACCATGCGCCGTTAAAATAATAACCGGCATGCCTGGCTGCTGTTTCTGTATCTCAGCAAAAAGTGCCATGCCATCCATTTCATCCATACGTAAATCACTGATAACCAGATCAATTTTATCTTTTGCTAGAATTTTCAAGGCATCCGCGCCATTTTCTGCGGTAACCACCTTAAATCCTTCGCTGGTCAAGCGCATACCCAATAATTTCAACAGACCGGGATCATCATCTACCAAAAGTAGGTTAGCTGATTTATGCACTGTCATTGCGCATTTTCTCCGCTGTTATCAGCCTGATGCGACTCTTTAGTTACATCGGTTGTTTTCGGCTCGGCACTATTTGATGCTGAATTGGCACTACTTTTATCCATTTTTCCGCTTGAAATAGCTTGTTCCTGTTTACGCGAAGAAAGTTGTCGTTCAATATCTTTCAAATTTTCCAACTTACGCGAGACAATATTTAATTCATAGGTTAGATGAGCATTTTGTTCAGCAAGCCTATCTAGTTTATTATCGCTTTCTTGTTGTAAACGTAAATATTTAGTATTGGCTTCTTCAAGATTAACAATCTGTATTTGCTTTTCACGCCATAATTCTAATAGTGGTCGAATAGATGAAGGGAACTGCAAACTATAAATATTAAAATTATCAATCATCTTACGCCGAACGATGACGGTTGGTTCGGCAACATCGAGTAAAATACTATGACGAAAAACATTCTGCCAATTAATTAACTGGATCGTTTTAGCCATCAAACGCGATTGCTCTTTATTCAACCTATTAGCGCAATCAACTATTCTCAACCAGTAAAGCGGATTATCTGAAGCACTCTCACTCTCTATACTCCATATTTTTTCACAATTTACATAGCGATAATCTGTTATACGTTCTTCTATTGGCATAGATTCATTTATCATATCCAGAGGTAATGGATGGTGAGATTTACTACATGCTGTTAATAAAAATGGTAAAAAAAGTGTGATTAAGTTTACTTTCCATTTAGTGGAAAAAAATCCCTCACAACTTAGCCTCGCTGATACAATATGCCATGTTTTCCGCATTATCCCTGCGGCTATTAGGATGTTGTAATTAGACCAATTTGGCATTATTCATACTCTGTGGTTAGTGGTAGTTCAATACGAAAACAGACATCAGCAAACTGACAGTCAATAAGCAATAATTGACCATTCATTCTCTTAATACAATCTTGGGCAATACTTAATCCTAACCCGCTACCCTTTACTGCCCCTTTACGCAATAAAGATCCCTGAAAAAAAGGCTCATAAATCATATTTTGTTCAGATTCTGGAATGGGAGTTCCTGTATTAGCGATATCTATCTGGAGTTTATCATCAGTTTCATTACTTAGTATCCAAATCTTACCCGATTCAGAACCGTAGTGCACTGCATTAGAATAGAGATTATCGATCACTCTGGCCAAAAAAGTAGGCTCTGCACGACAGTGAGTAATATTCAACTCAATTTCAGTTTGCATATTTTTAGCTCTAGCCGTTAGGTTATGTGAAGAAACGACATTTGCCACCAACTTGGTTAAATCAATTTGCTGAATTTGTGCTGGCCCATCGGCTAACTGACGATTATAGTCTAATAATTGCTCAATGAGTTGTTGCAAATGTTTACTACTATTATCCAAAATAGCGACCACTTCTCGTTGATCTAAAGTTAGAGGCCCTGCTACTTCATCAGCTAACAGTTCAGCCCCTTCACGCATGCTGGCTAAAGGTGTTTTTAATTCATGAGAAATATGACGTAAAAATTCATGACGTTGTGACTCCAGCCAACGAAGCCGCTCACTCAACCAAACAATGCGCTGAGCCAATGAACGTAACTCACTGGGGCCTTTAAAACGCTCAAGTCTGGTAAGAAGTGTTCCTCCAGCCCCAAGATGATTAATCATACGCTCAATAGCTTTAACTGGACCAATAATCATTCTAGTAAATAACACAACTAATAATACACTTAATAAAAAGACAATTAGTGTTTGCCAACCAAAATATTGCCCTTTTTCAGCAATAGCATTCTGCAATTGAGTACCACGTCCAAATACTACATCACGTGTTAATTGTACTAATTGGTTATTGGTAACCGAAAAACGTTCAAGCGCCGTTGCCATTTCCGGAATAGGCGAATTATTTTCGCATTTTAAATCGGAGAGCTCTTCCAGTAGGGTTTGAATAGTCGTGATTTGGTTTTTATCAGGCAAAATAGTTAGTTGACGAGCTAGCATCTCACTATATTCTTGCCGTTTTTTCTTATAAAGCGCAGCAAAAGTTTGATCGTTTAACACACAATATTGGCGATAACTACGCTCCATTTCAAGCGCAGTACTGGTCATAATTTCACTTCGCCTGGCATCAAGCAAGGTAGTGCGATTGATATCAGCTGCTTGATTACTCAACTCATCTAAACTTTGATAAGCCTGATATGCCAATATTAATAACGGCAAAAGAACCAATAAAAAAGCCATCACCACCAGTTGGCGTAGTGAGCGCGGAAAAGAATGCCACTTATTCAAAGAAATCATCTCATTACCTATTCATACTATTATGGTAACAGAACTTTTATGCGATAGTGAATTTGCCTAGCAATTTAATAAAATATCTAATCGATTGTTATGTTAAAAACAGCCTTTTAATCACGAAAATCAAGGGTGAAATGTTAAATAATTAATAAGGAAATAAAGCAAGGAAGGTAAATAATATTGCATCTAAGCAACAATAAATATTTTATCGAATAACCCACTGCCTGCACCCCGCCCATATCGGCGAGGAGAGCAGCGAATTTTTATAGATGGTGCCTCACTCCACGTGTCGCCCGATGTTTGATAAAGCAGATTAATTTAAGCTATATCATGCTGTTGGACGATAGGCACCTTACTTTTGGCATCATTCCTGGCTTATGTGGTATGCATCCATCGCTATAGGATCCGACATAAAAAGTTGAATGAGCAACTACCTAATATGATATGCATTTTATATGCTATCTTTTTCAAATTAATTATAATCAATTGAAATATAATAAAAAATAAATTTTATAAGGCTTTAAAATGGTTTTTGATTAAATTTAATGCCTTAATTTTAGTAAAAATGTCGCCTATTAGCGACATTTCATCAAGTAAATTAGATACTAATAAAAAATCATATAATTAAATGTCTCCATTTAGAGACAATTTATTTTACTTACTTTGCTAATTAGCGACAGTTATGTAATCTAATAGATAATTTTAATAATAATTAATATTAAATTTCAGCTAAATTTAGCTCATAATCAAATTCATTTTTTACTTGTTTTCAATCAAAAGATTAAAGCTACATTTTATCTGCTATTACTAACCAAGTTTTATCACTTTAATTAGCTATAGGAGAAAATATCTAATCAACCCAGCTGCCGACGAGCATTACGGAAAATACGCATCCAGGGGCTATCTTCGCCCCACTCTTGCGGATGCCAGGAATGACTAACCGTACGAAATACGCGCTCCGGATGCGGCATCATGATAGTCGCCCGCCCATCTAAGCTCGTTACCGCAGTAATACCGTTAATCGATCCATTTGGATTTGCTGGATACTGTTGAGTAACCTGACCATAATTATCAACAAAGCGTAGCGCGACTAAATGATTTTTTTCCAACAGGTCAAGATGAGCCATGTTTCGCATCTCGACTTGTCCCTCACCATGAGAAACCGCTATTGGTAGTTGGCAACCGGCCATATCTTGTAAAAATAGCGAAGGACTTTCCATCACTTTTACCAAGCTAAAACGCGCTTCAAAGCGTTCTGAACGATTACGAACAAATCGTGGCCAATGTTCAGCACCTGGAATTAATTGATTGAGATTAGACATCATTTGACAACCATTACATATGCCTAAAGATAAAGTATCTGCGCGAGTAAAAAAGCCAGCGAATTGGTCATGTACTCGTGAATTGAATAAAATTGATTTTGCCCAGCCTTCTCCCGCACCCAATACATCACCATAAGAAAAACCACCACAGGCAACTAATAGCTGAAAATTTGCGAGTGTTACTCTGTCTGCTAACAAATCACTCATATGCACATCGATGGCAGTAAAACCTGCACGGTGAAATGCAGCCGCCATTTCAACATGGGAATTGACCCCCTGTTCACGTAAAACAGCCACTTTCGGTGCGCGGTTTGTCATAATATAGGGCGCCGCAATGTCATCTGCTGGATCAAAGTTTAATTTTACATTTAAACCCGGATCTGTCAGATCTTGTTTAGCCTGATGTTCTTGATCAGCACACTCAGGATTATCACGTAAACGTTGCATTTGCCAGCTGGTCTCAGCCCACCATAAACGCAATTGGCTACGCTTTTCACGATAAATTTCTTTGCCGACACTGTTGATAGCAACAATATCGTCTTTAATTGCCATACCAATATAGTGTACACACTCAGACAAACCATGCTCAGCTAAACAAGCTTCCACCTTTTCCCTATCTGCTTGTTTGATTTGGATAACTGCACCTAATTCTTCACTGAATAAAGCCGCAAGAATATCTTTATCATAATGACCAATATCAATATTCAACCCACAGTGACCGGCAAATGCCATTTCGGTTAATGTCACAAATAGGCCACCATCAGAACGATCATGATAAGCTAATAATTTTTGTTCTTTAATAAGTGCCTGAATCCCATTAAAGAAACCGGTTAATAATTTAGCATCACGGACATCGGGTGGATAATCACCTAATTGCCGGTATACCTGCGCCAATGCTGAACCACCCAACGCATTATGACCCTGCCCGAGATCTATTAATAATAATGCATTATCTTGATCACTTTTCAGCTCAGGTGTAACCGTTAAACGAACATCTTCAACCCGTGAAAAAGCAGTAATCACAACAGAAAGTGGCGCGGTCATTTCACAAACCTGTTCGCCTTCATGCCAGGTGGTTTTCATTGACATAGAATCTTTACCAACCGGGATGGTTAGACCTAATGCTGGACATAGCTCCTCACCAATCGCCTTTACAGCTTGATACAAACCTGCATCTTCACCAGGATGTCCGGCGGCTACCATCCAATTAGCGGAAAGTTTCACCCGTTTTAGATCCTGAACATAAGCAGAAGCGATATTGGTCAATGCTTCTCCAACTGCCATCCGGCTGGATGCTGCATAATTCAATAGTGCTATTGGTGAGCGCTCACCGATAGACATAGCTTCGCCATAATAACTGTCTAAACTCGCTGTCGTGACCGCACAATCAGCAACCGGGATCTGCCAAGGACCAACCATTTGATCTCGCGCTACCATTCCGGTAACACTACGATCGCCAATAGTAATCAGAAAAGTTTTCTCTGCCACTGCGGGTAAATGTAATACCCGTTTAACCGCTTCTGTTAAGGTTATCGTCTTTCGATTAATCGGCTTACCAGCTGCATGTTGAGAACTAACATCACGTCGCATTTTGGGTGTTTTACCTAACAAAACATCCAGTGGCATGCAAATAGGCTGGTTAGTAAAATAACTATCATTAAGTAGCAAATCCCGATTTTCCGTTGCTTCACCAATAACGGCATAGGGTGCGCGTTCTCGACGACAAATAGACTCAAATAAAGGAAGTTGTTCAGGTAACACAGCCAATACATAACGCTCTTGAGATTCATTACACCAAATCTCACGTGGATCCATGCCTGGTTCATCATTCAATATTTGGCGTAGTTCAAATATCCCCCCTCGACCCGCATCATTTACTAGCTCAGGCATGGCATTAGAAAGCCCTCCCGCACCAACATCATGAATAAATAGAATCGGATTATCGTCACCTAACTGCCAACAGCGATCAATAACCTCTTGGCAACGACGCTCCATTTCAGGGTTGTCACGTTGCACTGAGGCGAAATCAAGATCAATATCAGATTGCCCTGAAGTCATCGATGAAACTGCGCCGCCTCCCAGCCCAATATTCATTGACGGGCCACCTAGTACAATTAATTTAGCGCCAACCGGAATATTGCCCTTTTGAATATGTTCTGCCCGAATATTACCTATACCACCTGCTAACATAATTGGTTTGTGATAGCCGCGTAATTCTGCGCCATTATGACTATTCACTTGTTCTTCATAAGTACGAAAATAACCTAACAAAGCGGGTCGGCCAAATTCATTATTAAAAGCCGCGCCTCCTAATGGCCCATCCAGCATAATATCAAGCGCACTAACAATACGCTGCGGTTTACCAAAATCTTGTTCCCAAGGTTGTTTAAAACCTGGAATGCGTAAGTTAGAAACAGCAAATCCGACTAAGCCTGCTTTAGGCTTTGCACCACGTCCTGTGGCGCCTTCATCGCGTATTTCTCCACCCGAGCCAGTTGCAGCGCCTGGCCAAGGAGAAATAGCTGTCGGGTGGTTATGGGTTTCTACTTTCATCAAAATATGGGTATTTTCATGATGATAATCATACTTACCGCTTACCGGATCAGGAAAAAAACGCCCAATATTCGATCCTTCCATCACGGCAGCGTTATCTTTATAAGCAGATAAAATATAATCTGGCGTTTGTTGATAAGTATTTTTTATCATACTAAACAAAGAATTAGGTTGTTTTTTACCATCAATAATCCAACTGGCATTAAATATTTTATGCCGACAATGTTCTGAATTAGCTTGCGCAAACATATAGAGCTCAACATCGGTTGGATTCCGCCCTAATGTTTGGAAGGCATGCATCAAATAATCAATTTCATCTGTGGCTAGCGCTAACCCTAATTCAGTATTTGCCAATTCAAGTGCGCGACGACCATTTTTTAATATTTCTATTGTTACCATCGGCGCTGGCTTATGATGCACAAAGAGTGATTCTACCTGCTCAAAAGAAGTCCAAACCGCTTCAACCATTCGATCATGCAAAATGACAGATAAATCATCCAATTGTGATATATCCAGTGGTGCAGAATAAATAATATAATAAGCAATCCCACGCTCAAGCCGGATCACCTGCTGTAATCCACAGTTATGAGCAATATCCGTTGCCTTTGAAGACCAAGGTGAAATAGTGCCTGGCCGTGGAGTAACCAAGAGTAACTGGCCTGTAGGCTGTTGCTCAGTTAATGAAGGGCCATAATGAAGCAACTTACTCAGTTTTTGTCGGTCATCCTGATTTAATGGCGCACCAAGTTCAGCAAAGTGTACATATTCAGCATAAATGTCAATAACCGGCAGTTGTTGCTGTTGGCATAAAGATAGAAGCTTAGTAATGCGAAATGTCGATAAAGCGGGTGAGCCACGCAGGATTTCCATAGTAATAGTTTCTCTTAACTTATAAAGCTGGCCTGAAGCATAGGTATCAGGAAAACTGGCCGACTATTATAAAGCATCATGAGCCATTACGAAACCGTTTGCGTGAACATTTATCACTCACTAGGGAATGTTAAAGATATGTAAAATAGATTAAATTACGTTGCAAATCATTTTTTTGTTAAGCAAAATATCGGGCTCTTAAAAAATTGGCCATAATTTGGTCATTTTAATTAAGATAATCTGTTTAACTAACGAGATATAACCATTTGATTAATATTAGAATTAATTATCTTGTTATCGTTATTGTCTCTATAATTTCTGTTGGTGTCATTGCACTTAATATTGAGTGGCCCAACCAGCAGCAAGACCAGGTAAAGAGAATTATTTCTCGTGGTGAACTACGTGTAAGTACCATTAATTCACCACTTATGTCCTTTAACGATAAGCAAGAAGCAAGCGGATTTGATTACGAACTGACCAAACGCTTTGCCGATTACCTTGGCGTAAAGCTACGTATCAATGTACGTTCAAATATCAATCAGCTTTTTAATGATCTAGAAAACGGTAATAGTGACTTCATTACTGCAGGACTTCTCTACAATGAGAAGCGCCTCGATAGAGCACAGCCGGGACCTGCCTACTATACCGTTTCACAACAACTGATTTATCGCAAAGGGATAAATCGTCCACGCTCTTTGAATGATATAAAAGGGAAGTTTGTCGTTGCCACAGATTCAGTACACGCTAGTACACTGCAACGGTTGAAGCAAAAATACCCTAATCTCCAGTGGGAAGAAACCAGTCATTATAATGCGACTGAGTTATTACAACTGCTAGCTGAAGGAAAAATTGATTATACCTTAGAAAACTCTATTGTCGTCGCCATGCAGCAACGCATTCATCCAAACATTGCAGTTGCTTTTAATGTTAGCGACGATCATAGCCTTAATTGGTATATGAAACGCTCAAAAGATAATAGTCTAAATGCAGCAATGTTAGACTTCTTCAATAAAAGCAAAGAAGAAGAACTTTTAACCCGCTTAGATGAAAAATATTTTGGCCATGTTGCTAGCTTTGATTATTTTGATACGCTTTCATTTATTACTGCGATTAATAAAACTTTGCCAACCTATAAACATCTGTTCAAAAAATATGCAGAAGATATGGATTGGCGGCTACTCGCAGCAATTTCCTGGCAAGAATCCCACTGGGATCCACTTGCCACATCACCAACGGGTGTTCGTGGTTTAATGATGCTTACCGTACCTACCGCACAAACTATGGGTGTGTCAGATAGGCTGGATCCAGAGGAAAGTATTAAAGGTGGCGCTGCTTATTTACAATATCTGATGTCACGCTTACCAACCACTATTGCGCCTGATGATCGTATTTGGTTTGCATTATCAGCTTATAATATGGGATTGGGTCATATGCTTGATGCCAGGAAACTGACACTCCTACAAGGTGGTGATCCAGACAGTTGGTTAGATGTAAAAGCTAGACTTCCCTTACTCAGTAAGAAAAAATATTTTGCTAAATTAACCTACGGTTATGCACGTGGCTATGAAGCCTATCGTTATGTGGAAAATATTCGCCGTTATCACCAAAGCTTGGTGGGTTACCTACAGAATAAGGAAATGAATCAAAATATGCAGCTTGCCGCCAGGGATCCGCTTTTATTCTCTAGAGCCAGCAGTAAAAAAGAAAGTAGTGATTAATTTTGCCAATCATTACTAAAATAGTATTAGCCTTTACTTCTGCCTAAGTAGCCTCACTAAGCTGCTTAGGCAGATTTAATTTAACAGCGCGGCACTTTGTTGCCCAATTTTTTTTCTGCTCGCCGCTGTTTAAAAAAACGACTTAACATCGCCGAACATTCATCAGACAAAATCCCTCCCAATACCAGAATACGATGATTCATATCAGGATGATTAAAAACATCAATTATTGAGCCCGCAGCACCGGTTTTTTGATCACAGGCACCATAAACTAAGCGACTGATGCGCGCATGGATCATGGCCCCAGCACACATAATACATGGTTCTAAGGTCACATAAAGAGTAGTGTTAAGTAAGCGATAATTTTGTAAATATTGGCCACCTGCCCGCAAAGCTATAATTTCTGCATGAGCACATGGATCATGATCCGAAATAGGCTGATTCCAACCTTCTGCAATCAATTTATCTTCATGAACCAATACCGCACCTACCGGAATTTCACCTTTTGCTTGCGCCTTTTCTGCGAGTAAAATAGCTTTTCGCATCCAATAAACATCTTTTTTGGCTTGTTCCACGAATAAAAAACCTCAAAAAATTAACTTATAGGGTAAAAGTTGTTATAACATAATATCAATCTATGGTTTAATAACACTGGAACAGATAATAGATTACCTTGCTAAATCATCTGTAACATAAGCTATGCTATTACATAAATTTAGTCTATTCGACCCTGCTCATCTTTCATTAAAGATAGTAACCTAATTAACACGTGTATATTAAATGATAAAAAAATTAATAAATAACAATCAGTATTTTTTGCTAAAAATATTGCTACTTACTATATTATTTAGCTTAATTCATTACGCTTTAGGTTATCCACCAAGGCTAAACTATACAGCGGGTATCGTTGCATTACTCATCGTTATCAGTCCATTACGGATAATATATTGTGGATTTATTATCATATTTACAATTATTGCAGCGCTATATTTTCCGGCCAGGTTTCTATATGGTGCGCCCTCACTCACCATAGCAACATCAGTTACTTACACCAATTTACATGAAGCAATAGAATTTATTACTAATATTCCATATTATCTTTATATTGGATCATTATTTATTTTACTGTTCGGTTTTTTCTGTGCAAAATTCAAGCTTAATAGCGCAAAAAAAATAAAGGTTTGGGCTTTTATTACTTTTCTGCTGTTTCTTTTCTATGGCCCAATAAAAGATTATAAAGAAATAGGTGAATTTGATATTTTAAATAGTGGTTATCCAGAAATTAAATTTATCAAAGATACCTATGAGGCGAAAGGCGAGACGGAAAAGCTTTTTAGCTTAATTGCACAAAAAGATGATTTCCAGCCAAACAATGCTGCCACACCCTATGATACCTATGTTATGGTGATTGGTGAAAGCGCTAGACGCGACTTTATGCATGTTTATGGCTTTCCAATTAATGATACCCCATTTATGGATGCTGCTAATGGTATTATATTCAATCATTATATTTCAGCCGCCTCAACAACCGTACCATCATTAACTCATTCGCTAACTCAGCCTCCTAAATTAGCTAATAGCGTTATTGCGCTCACTAAAAAGTGGGGATTTACTACTTATTGGCTGTCAAATCAGGGAGCGGTTGGTATCTATGACACACCGATTGCCTCGCTGGGGAAAAAAGCCGACCAGCCATTTTTCCTTAAAAGAGGAAGTTATAATAATAGCAAAGAGAGCAATGATGATGAATTACTACCGCAAATTGCAGCAGCAATCAAAGCCCCTCAGGCCAAAAAATTGATTATTGTTCATTTAATGGGTAGTCATCCTCGCGCCTGCGCCAGAACTGATAATCATTATGATATTTTTTATAAAAGTAAAGAGATCTCATGTTATATCCAGAGCATAAAAAATACGGATCAGCTACTGGCAACTATTCATCAATATTTAACTGACAGCCACTCAAAATGGAGCATGATATACTTTTCTGATCATGGTTTGGGTTTCGTCAATAAAAACAATCCGAGTGACCTTAAACTCACCCATAATGACCAATATCGTCAAGATTATGAAGTACCACTATTTATTAGCTCTCATAATTCTATCAACCGGCAGTACATCAACGCTGGCAGAAGTGGAATTAACTTTTTAAGTCTATTTTCTGAATGGTCAGGTATTGACGATCCCAGTATTGACCACTCCTGTCATATGATTTCAAACGATATTTGTTCACAACAAAATAGTGTCATTGACTTTAGTAATAAACGCATTGACTATAGAAAATTACCGGCCGATATGGCGCCATAACAGAATGCAAAATACCAAAACAACTAATAGGGTATAATATTATTGTTTTAGTCTGATAATTTATTGTGTACAATATAAAATAAGTTGTGTTTATTTTCGCTACAAAGCTAAAAATAAATGCAGCTTTTTACTAATTTGATGATCTAACTAATATTTTAAATAAAACTTTAAATGTCACTATTAATTACTCCAAATATATTATAGAGTGTGATAAAGAATAAAATAATAAACTTATAGTCTTATATTATCTTTTAGTTTTTGAATTAGCATTAATTGTTAGTAATCTCATTTGATCTTAGTAATACAAAAATACTAAGCATGCATGGAGGCACTAACCTGCTATTGAAGCACATTAAAATATTTTCTACGTAATTAACAGAAAAAATTCTTTTTTTGTTACATAGTTAGCTTAACCATATGAAAAAATACATTAACTATATAATCTTATTATTATTATTTATATTTTCGCTTTTATTAAATATTTTTATTTTTAAAGTTGATGCAAGGTTACCGCATATATCTACTTTTACTATTCTCTTAATAACTCTCTTTTTAATACTGAGTAATAATAATTTACGAAAATTAATAGGGTTAACTTTTCTATTTCTTATCAACATAAAAGTTATATATTCGTTAAATTTTAACGGAAATATAACAATTTCCGTTCTTCATTCCATTCTTGAAACAAACATAAATGAAGCGCTATTTATGTTAGGCAGTTTATTTTTAAAATTAATTTTACCTTCATTGATATTTACTGCTTTTTTATTTTATCTGATAACCATAATTAAGAAAAATTTAGCGAATACGTCTCTATTATTGTACTCAGTACTATCGTTTACAACACTTTCTATTATCTTAGTTATTATAGATATAAAAGATGAAAACAGATTAATTTCTGATATCAAAGAAGATAAAAAACAACTTGGGATTTTTTTTCATGATAAAGTCCCTTTAATATTTGGTGATGCGGTTTATTTATTAATTTCATCATATGATAATAATAAATATGCAAATATAGCAGAGATTGAAAAATTTAATCATGCAATAGTGGCAAAAAAAGACAATGATAACAAAAACATTATATTAATCATGGGTGAAGCTTCACTATACTCACGTTATAGTGCTTATGGTTATCATTTTGATACCACACCCCATATGACAAAACTATTTTCTACCTCAAATAGTTGCATCGTGAATAATGCCCATTCTAGTTCACCGATAACCCGTGATTCCTTGTCAATGACACTAGCTTTCCATACGCCTGAAAATGAAGATAACCTGTTCAACAATAAATCTATTATTGAAATGGCAAAAGCCAATGGATATAAAACATATTGGTTAGGTTCGCAAGAAATACAAGGGCTGCATGGTTCTAAATATGGTTTTATCGCTCAAAAAAGCAATGATTTAAAATTAACCGATTATAATGATAATAAATTAGCTAACCTGTTAGTAAAAGTGTTGTCTGATAATGCCCAAAAGCGATTTATTATTATTCATCTTTATGGTAATCATTTACCCTATAACAACTATGATGAAATAGATAAAAAAGCATTACCAAACGCAGAAAATTATGATCTTACCATTCATCATACTGACCGAATCATTAATGATATTTTTAAAGTCATTAATGAAAAGAAAATAGATTTTAATTTAATTTATACCGCCGATCATGGTGAGATTGTTAATGTGGGTCATGGATTAGAAAAGGGAAGAGAACAATATTTGATCCCCTTTATGTATAAATCAACCAATAATCGTTTCAATTGTGATTTTATTGAATCTTTTCGTAATAAAGACGGATATTTGAGTGGTTTGATGAATAAATATATCTTATCAGAACTTCTTGGCTATGAAATTGATAAAAATATTCTTAGAAACGAAAGGGAATATGATAGAATATTAACAGCCAATGAAAATATTTTACCATTCTCATTAATGGAATAACAATTACCCAGTAAATATATTGCTGGATTTCAATTTGAAATCCAGCCTTAGATTATATTTTTTGCTATTTAGATCGACACGATTTAGCTAAATGTTTAAAATAGGCTTAGCTGCTGCAATAATAGATTTCATGTATGAGTTTATGTAAAGGATTTACACGAAACTTTCAGCGCTCTAAAACATCTCAATATTCATCAGAATCAGTTTTTTGTCTTTGTATTATTCTGACTAGCATTGAATTTGTTTTTAGCACAAAAACAATAAATTTAATGCTCATATCCCTTTACATAGTTAAGATAGTAAAAGCGATATGTTTGGCTACTATTGTATTACTGAATTGTTTTTTTCAAAATAGACTGTACGAAATTATCAATTATAGATAAAATTAACTAATGTTTTTCATACATAACTTACTGATATTTATCCAAATTACTTATAATATATTGATATGTCCTTATTAATAACAAAACGCTGTATCAACTGTGATATGTGTGAACCAGAATGTCCTAATGAAGCAATTTCAATGGGAGAAGCGTTTTACCAGATCAATCCCAATCTTTGTACTGAATGTATTGGCCACTATGATAAGCCAACTTGCCAATCCGTTTGTCCGATCAGCAATACCATTGTCAAAGATCCTGATAATCCTGAAACAGAAGAACAATTATGGGATAAATTTGTCTTATTACATCATGCCGATAAAATTTAACTTTCCATAATCACCGTGGCACAAGCATAATTTTGTTCATCAGATAATGATACATGAATATGTTGCACGCCTAATGAACCAGCCAATATTTTTGCTTGCCCTAACAAATTCAGCCCAGGCTTTCCTAACTCATCATTAAAAACTTCAAATTGATTAAGTGCTAAACCATTTCGGATCCCCGTTCCTAAAGCTTTTGCGGCTGCTTCTTTAACAGCAAAGCGCTTAGCCAAAAAACGGACTGGCTGAGAGTGATTTTGATATTGCCACCATTCTTGAGCGGACAATATACGCTTTGCCAGACGCTCCTCTAGACGCTCAATAATTTGCTCAATCCGTACAATTTCAACCAGGTCTGTACCCAATCCAATAATCGCCATTAACTACGTGCCTCACGAAGAATTTTCTTCATATCACTCACTGCCGCCGCCATGCCACTAAAAAGGGCTCGCCCAATAATTGCATGACCAATATTAAGTTCATAGATATCTGGCAACTGGGCAATAGGTTGAACATTATGGTAAGTTAGCCCATGACCCGCATTGACCTTAAGGTTTTTCGCAGTGGCATGGCTTACGGCTTGCTTAATACGTTTAAACTCTTCTTCCTGCTTTAACTGGCTCTTAGCGTTGGCATAGGCACCGGTATGAATTTCAATAAAGGGCGCTCCAATTTCCACTGCTGCATCAATTTGTTTATCGTTAGGATCAATGAACAACGAAACCGTGATACCTGCTTTAGCTAGTTGTTTTACCGCCGTTGCGACTAACGCTTGTTGCCCAAAAACGTCAAGCCCACCTTCCGTCGTAACTTCTTCACGTCGCTCTGGTACCAGGCAGCAAAATTGAGGTTTTATCAGACAGGCAAAATTGACCATCTCATCCGTTATTGCCATCTCCAGATTCATTCGGGTTTGTAAAGTCTGGCGAAGTAACTGAACATCACGATCAGTAATATGGCGGCGATCTTCGCGCAAATGAACCGTGATCCCATCTGCACCAGCTTGTTCAGCAAGAAATGCAGCATGTACCGGATCCGGATATTGGGTTCCCCGTGCATTGCGCACTGTGGCAACATGATCAATATTAACGCCTAATAATAACTCTGCCATATTAAACTCCTGTTATCCATCTCATAGTTTGAATTTCATTTATCCATGCAATCATAATATCTTCAAATAGGTTTATGTCCCAGCTTCAACGCGTTTTAGGCAATATGAGCTGGTAAAAAAGCTCGCGGCTTTTTAATGGAGTTCCCCCCAAATAAGGTTTCAGCGCAATACGCGTAAAACGCTTGGCTGCTTTTAGTGTATCAACATCAGGAAACTCACGACAGGCAAATGCCTTAAGTTGCTTGCCGGTAAAACTCAAATGATCAATAACCAAACTGGCAATAAAACCTTTCTCTTCCCGATAACGGTAAGTCATGCCATTTATTACCGGTTCACCACTACCGGAACAATGTAAAAAATCAACACCATAACCTAAATGCGATAACAATGATAATTCAAAACGGCGTAATGCATGTTCCGGCGTAGATTCACTGCCAGCTAATATTTGCAAACAGGTAAGGTATTCAAAAAATAGGCTTTGATAGGGAATATTTTGGGCTAAAACTCGTGCAAGCAATTCATTAACATATAGACCGCTGTACAGCACAGTACCGGTAAATGGAAGCGCTAAAGAAATCGGTTCTGCACTACGCAACGTTTTCATTTCTCCCTTGCCTCCCCAACGGATCAGCAAGGGCGTAAAAGGTTGTAAACAGCCTTTTAAATTAGAACGACGGCTACGAGCACCTTTAGCCAATAGTCGAATTCGCCCCTCATTTTCGGTGAAAAAATCTAATAATAAACTCGTTTCACTATAAGGGCGAGTATGAAGTACAAATGCACGTTGCCAACCGTCCACGGAAATCCACCTTAATGAAGATCATCCATGTAGCCTAAACTACGCAGTGCACGTTCATCATCGGCCCATCCAGCTTTAACTTTCACCCAAAGTTCAAGATGAACTTTAGTCGAAAAAAGTTTTTCCATATCCATCCGAGCTTCGATGCCAATTTTCTTAATTTTGCTACCTTTATTGCCAATAACCATTTTTTTCTGGCCATCTCTTTTAACCAAAATCAGGCCATGAATATTATAGCCACCACGTTCATTTACCACGAATTGCTCAATTTCAACTGTGACTGAATAGGGTAGTTCATCGCCAAGAAAACGCATTAACTTTTCACGAATAATTTCAGAAGCCATAAAGCGTTGTGAACGATCGGTAATATAGTCTGCTGGAAAATGATGTGCTGCTTCTGGCATATGTTGACGGACAATTTTAGTAATAATATCGATACCGGTACCTTTTTCCGCACTAATCGGCACAATATCCAGAAAATTCATTTGCTTGCTAAGAAATTCAATATGAGGTAGTAAGTGAGTTTTATTCACCACATTATCAATTTTATTGATCACTAATAATACCGGACAAGGCAAATGACGCAGTTTATTTATCACCATTTCATCATCAGTTGTCCAATGTGTACCTTCAACAACAAAAATAATGAGTTCCACATCACCAATTGAACTACTTGCTGCCCGATTCATTAAACGATTTATTGCGCGCTTTTCTTCTACATGCAATCCGGGTGTATCGACATAAATCGTTTGATAATTATTTTCTGTCTCAATTCCCATGATGCGATGACGGGTTGTCTGTGGTTTACGAGAAGTAATAGAAACCTTTTGCCCGAGTAATTGGTTCAGTAATGTTGATTTACCCACATTTGGACGCCCTACAATAGCGACAAATCCACAATAAGTTTTTGGTTTGCTCATTCAAGCTCCAATATTTTTAATGCCTGCTCAGCGGCTGCTTGTTCAGCCTTACGACGACTTGAACCCACGCCTTCAACAGGTTCCTTTATACCACTAACCTGACAATGAATAGTAAATTCCTGATCGTGCGCTTCACCGCGAACTCGAACTACCAAATAACTAGGTAAAGGTAGATGGCGTCCCTGTAAATACTCTTGTAAACGTGTTTTAGGATCTTTTTGCTTATCACCGGGGCTAATTTCTATTAATCGAGTGTCATACCAAGCCAAAACAATTCGTTCAGTGGTTTGAATATCACTATCTAAAAAAATACTGCCAATTAAAGCTTCGATAGTATCTGCCAATATTGATTCTCGACGAAAACCACCACTTTTTAATTCACCTGGCCCTAAACGCAAACATTCGCCCAAATCAAATTCTCGTGCAAGCTCAGCCAGGGTATTACCTCTGACCAATGTTGCTCGCATACGACTCATATCGCCTTCATCAACTTTAGGAAAACGATGGTAAAGATCATTAGCAATCACAAAACTAAGGATTGAATCGCCTAAAAACTCCAATCTCTCATTGTGACCACTGCTAGCACTACGATGAGTTAATGCTTGCTTCAATAATTCAATTTGTTTAAAAGCATAGCCAAGCTTACGCTGTAGCTGTTTAATTTCTTGCCGCTCTGACCACTCAATTAAAGAAGAATTCATGTGCTACCAATTATTTTATTATCAAATTACAAAAAGCATACGCAACAGATCTGTAAAATTAATTTTTACAAAGCTGTTGCGTTGGCAGGTTTCCTGATATCGTTCAAGAAACCATCATTTTTGGTTATCTCGCTATATTCTATATCGATTGCTATATAAATCAATTTAGCATCAATGATTAGTTTATCTTATTATTTTCTTAATTAATTGCACCAATACGACTTAAACGTACCCCTGTTGGCCATTCACCCTCGTGTTTATCAAGGCTAAACCAGATAATAACGGCACGACCAACTAAATTTTCTTCTGGGACAAAACCCCACATACGGCTATCTGCACTATTATCCCGATTATCTCCCATCATAAAATAGTGTTTAGGCGGAACTATCCATTCATTGTCTGGTAAACCAGGCTGTTGATAACGTGACTGGGTATACACTTGTGGGATCACTAAGATTTCATGGCTAGTTTCATCTAATTTTTCGATTCTTTCCGCTTGACGTAATGCATTAGTTGGAACTGGTTCACCCAACGGAATTTGATAACTCCCTTTTTGGCTTTCTACCATAGAATCAATATTAAAAAATAGCGCCCATTCACTCTCTTTTAATGAAGAATAGATAATTGGTAACGCTCGCGCACAGTTTGAAATTGAACAATTCGGGTATATACGTAACTCTTTTTGTTCTGGATCATAAACAATTTTATCACCAGGTAGACCAATAACACGCTTAACAAAATCTACACTAGGATCTTTAGGATATTTAAATACCGCAATATCACCACGTTTAGGTTTTCCTGTTTCCAATAATGTTGTTTGTGTAACAGGATCTTTTAATCCATAAGCAAACTTTTCTACTAGTATAAAATCACCGACCAACAAAGTAGGCATCATTGAACCTGATGGGATTTGAAACGGCTCATAAATAAATGAGCGTATTACTAATACAATCGCTAATATCGGAAAAATAGATGAACAAGTATCAACCCATGATGGTTTATGTATGCTTTCTGCTAAATGCGACTGCTCTATGCTTCCCTCAATAACCTTTTGCTGCTGCGCCATTTTTTTCTTACGAGCAGGTGCTAATTTAAAACGATCAATAAGCCAGATAATCCCTGTGATTAAAGTCGCCAGCGTTAAAATCAAAGAAAAAGTGTTAGCCATTATGACTCCTTATAACGGTTAGTTATCCTTACCTACATGAAGGATTGCAAGAAATGCTTCCTGCGGTAGTTCAACATTACCAACCTGCTTCATTCGTTTCTTACCTTCTTTCTGTTTCTGTAGTAATTTTTTCTTACGGCTAACATCACCACCATAACATTTAGCTAATACATTTTTACGTAATTGTTTCACCGTTGAACGCGCTATAATATGGGTACCAATAGCAGCCTGAATTGCTATATCAAACTGCTGGCGCGGGATCAGATCTTTCATTTTATCTACCAACTCACGACCACGGTATGGCGCATTCGCACGGTGCGTAATCAATGCTAAGGCATCCACTCTTTCGCCATTAATTAACACATCTACACGCACCATATCTGCCGCTTGGAAACGGACAAAACCATAATCCAATGAAGCATATCCCCGTGAAGTCGATTTCAAACGATCAAAGAAATCTAACACGACCTCAGCCATAGGAATTTCATAGGTTAATGCGACCTGATTACCATGATAGACCATATTCGTCTGCACGCCGCGTTTTTCTACGCATAACGTAATGACATTACCAAGATATTCCTTAGGCATTAACATGTTACATTCTGCAATCGGTTCGCGTAATTCATTTATGTTATTAAGCGCTGGTAACTTAGAAGGACTATCGACATAGATGACATCACCATTTGTTAACTCAACTTCATAAATAACGGTAGGTGCAGTTGTTATAAGATCCAGATCATATTCACGTTCCAAACGCTCCTGAATAATCTCCATATGAAGTAAACCAAGAAAACCACAACGAAATCCAAAACCTAATGCAGTCGAACTCTCTGGTTCATAAAATAACGAAGCATCATTCAAACTTAATTTAGCTAAAGCGTCACGAAATGCTTCATAATCATCAGAACTAATGGGGAATAAACCAGCGTAAACCTGTGGTTTTACTTTTTTAAAGCCAGGCAACGCCTGTTCAGCCGGATGACGAGCACCGGTCAATGTATCGCCAACCGGCGCGCCGTGAATATCTTTTATAGCACAAACCAACCATCCTACTTCGCCACAATTTAGCTGCTGGCGATCAATTCGTTTGGGTGTGAAAATACCTAAGCGATCAACATTGTAGAGCTGACCAGAGCTCATCACTTTAATTTTATCGCCTTTGCTAAGCGTACCATTTTTAATCCGTACCAGCGAAACAACACCTAAGTAATTATCAAACCACGAATCGATAATCAATGCCTGCAAAGGGGCGGCCGGATCACCCTCTGGCGGAGGGATCTCTTTAACCAGACGTTCAATTACTTCCTGTACTCCTAACCCAGTTTTTGCCGAACAACGAACCGCGTCATGGGCATCTATGCCAACAATATCTTCAATTTCTTCAGCTACCCGATCAGGCTCAGCCGCAGGTAAATCGATTTTATTTAGCACAGGAACAACTTCTAAATCCATCTCAATCGCAGTATAACAATTAGCAAGGGTTTGCGCTTCGACACCTTGCCCGGCATCAACAACGAGTAATGCACCTTCGCAAGCAGCTAATGAACGGGATACTTCATAAGAGAAGTCTACATGGCCAGGTGTATCAATAAAATTAAGCTGATAAGTTTCGCCGTCACTGGCTTTATAATCAAGGGTAACACTCTGCGCTTTTATCGTGATCCCTCGTTCCCGCTCCAAATCCATCGAGTCTAATACCTGGGCGGCCATTTCACGATCAGAAAGGCCGCCGCAAATCTGAATAATACGATCTGACAGCGTTGATTTACCATGATCAATATGAGCGATGATGGAAAAATTTCTTATATGTTTGATTTTCAAGGTTATATCTTCTTCTAAATGGCCTTATAAAATCAGTTTTAGCGATAGTTTAGCCTACAAAGCTAAAACTAATAAAAGCTGTTATAACAATCTTGGGAATGCATTTTACATATAAGCGACAAACAACTCAAAGAATCATTAATAATGAAAAGTCGTTTTTATAAATAAGACGTTCATGCGCATAGATTAGTGACAATTTGTTATTACTAACGATAGGCATTCAGACTTACTATGTCATTCAAACTTGCTCTTTTAATTCATCAGGCGGTAAACCGATTTGCAAAATGGTAGGTTGATATAGAGTCTCTTTTTCCCAATAACGCGCAATTTTTTTTGCTAGGAAAAAACCAACACTTGCGCCAATAACAGCACCTAAAAAAATAATAAATTGATTTAAAAAGAGAAATTGCATAACCCCACTGCCGATAAAAAGGCCAACTAGTGGGGTAAGGTAAACAAGCATCGCGGAACGTAATAGACTACCTTCTGGGATCCCTACTTCAACTTTCTGACCAACAACCAGAGGCTGACTGACCTCAAGTTCTAATTGATACTCAGTTTTCGGTCCTATTTTATTGAGAATATAAGATCCGCAGGTTGAACGAGCAGCGCAACTACCACAACCGGAATTAGAACCATAGCGCAAAACAGCACGACCATTATGCCAACGCACTACCGTTGCCCACTCTTTAACCATTAGTTTGCCTCTTTAAAACTAACATTAGCTGCAATCTGGCTAGCAGTTAGCAATGGTAATTGACCAATAACTGTAATTTCGTATTGTCCCTTTATTAGCGTGTAAATGGTTAAACCACCTTTACGAAAGGGCTGTTCAAGAAGTTTATGATCGCCTGCCTTAGTGACATTAATAGAAAAACTAAATAACCCGTCACTAAATATCATGGTCTCTAAAGATTCATTCGTGGCTATCTCTTTACAGCGACGAGATATTTCTTCAAATCCCAACGGAAGTTGGTTTACTTGCCAGTTAAATTGCTTAGTAATTGATTGGGGAATAAGTAATAAAGGAGGCATATTCAACGATGCAATCACATGCATCGATTTCAGCAACGCTTGACTATTAAAAACCACAGAAATAACTCTAAATTGTTCCAATATTTCATTTTTACTATCTAATAGATCAATGCGCATTGGTAACTTGGTTTTTTCATCAATTAATAAGATATAACTAAAGCGTGAACTATCTTTTGGTATAACCCGAATAACTTGACAGCTTATATCACCAATATGCGTTCTGCCGAGCTTAATAAAATTGTAATAGGATAGCAGTTTAGTAAAATTAGCAAAAACGACTGATGGCAAATAATCAACGATATAAGTGCCCTCTAAGCTAAAAGAATCAAAGCCGGGTTCAAAATAGCTAATTTGATTACCTTTTTGAATAATTTCACGACGAGAACTATCCATCTGCATTATTTGAGCGATGGGCTTATTGTTAATAATGACATGACGATATCTAATCGGCGTTATGCCTTGAGGATTGACAATAATAAATGACAATTCGTAAGGTAAAGATTTTACCGCATTACCCATATCAGTTAATAAAATTTCAGCCGATAATCCTTTGGCATAGGAATGTAAAGGCAACAATAAACCGCCCAACAAAAAAATGAGGGCGGATAACCAATGCTTCATTACTGCTATTTTGCTCCTGAGTGAGGTTTTTCTACGATTGCTGAAGACGATGTTACACTTTGATTCAGCGTTGAACGACGCTCAAGCTCATATTGCTGTAACATCAAACCAAGTCGGCGATTACGTTGTTCTAACTGCTCGGTTTGCGGTTGAGCAAACAATTGATCATTAGAAACATTTAAACTCACAGGCGACGCAGCACCCATGATAGGTACTGTATTAAATATGGGTGAGTCAGATTTGCCATCCGTTTCTATATTAGACGTATTATAATTCTGAACACCAGCAATAACAGCTACGGCAACGCTAGCTGCTACACCAACTTGTGTTATCTGATTAGCCCAAGGGCGAAGCTTACGCCAAAAAGGCATTAAACGCCAGGTAGCTGGCTCAGGTTGTGACTCCGGTATTGCATCAGGCGCAATTTGGATAGGCTCACTTGCCAGCGCCTGCTCTACTTTACCTGTAATATCAAGATGGATAACTTCGTTGATATCACCTCTCAGACTGTCGCGGATAAGATGGTAGCTCTCCCATCGTTTCTGTAACGAAACATCTTGTAAAATGGTATGGATCAATTCTGAATCAAAGATCTCTCCATCCATTAAAGCGGAAAGTCTCTCTCTATGCATGCCAAAGTACCCTTCAGTAAAATGTGAACCACCTTTAATTTCGTATTAGTGGTTGCACTTTATTATCAATAGCTTCCCTTGCCCGAAAAATGCGCGAACGAACTGTACCAACAGGGCAATCCATAATAAGCGCTATCTCCTCATAACTCAGTCCATCTAACTCCCTCAGCGTAATTGCCAGGCGTAAATCTTCAGGAAGTGACTCAATGGTCCGGAAAACTACTTTTTTCAATTCTTCTGACAACATTAAATTCTCAGGGTTCGAAATTTCTTTTAATGCATTAGAAGCTTCAAAATTCTCTGCATTAACTACATCTAGATCATTCGATGGCGGTCGACGTCCTTGGGATATAAGATAATTTTTAGCTGTATTTACTGAGATTCGGTAAAGCCAAGTATAAAATGCGCTTTCTCCACGAAATGAACCGATAGCGCGATAAGCTTTAATAAAGGACTCTTGGGCTACATCCGGTACATCTCCCTGCGGTACATAACGAGAAACAAGGCTCACAACTTTATTCTGGTATCGAATAACCAGTAAATTAAAAGCTTTTTTATCCCCTTTTTGTACCCGTTCAACCAGCACCTGGTCTGTCAACTGCTCGCTCATCCGAGATCACTTCTCCCGAAAATAAGCCTCATATTTTCCTTTTTTGAACCCGCCATGTTTTCTCTCATTTGTAAGCAAGCATTTTTTTGAGTGACAAAAACTTGCAAAGTTCCAGTCAATTTAAATTATTTTATATTTAATTTAAGCTAAACCATAAGAAAAGTTCTTTCGAGGTCACCATATTTACTCTAAATAAAAGAATAGGCTAACATGGTAATTTACTCTATTCCCAAACCTTAGTAATAAAATATTATGCCATCAACACAACATTATACGGATATTTTAATCATTGGTAGTGGCATCGCCGGTCTATCGTTAGCGCTTCGATTAGCGGCACAATACCAAATAACCATACTTAGTAAAAACATTTCAACTGAAGGCGCATCTTACTATGCCCAAGGTGGAATTGCAGCGGTTTTTGATCAAACTGATAGTATAGAAGCCCATATTAAAGATACTTTAATTGCCGGTGCCGGGCTATGTGATAAAAAAATCGCTGAATTTGTCACCTGCAATGCTCACCACTGTATCCAGTGGCTGATTGAGCAAGGTGTTTTATTTGATAAAGAGATTAATCAAGCAGGTAATGAACAATATCATCTGACAAAAGAAGGTGGCCATAGCCATCGGCGTATTCTTCATTATGCCGACGCAACAGGTAAACAGGTAGAAACAACCTTGGTTGAAAAAGCCATCCAGCATCCAAATATCACAATTAAGGAGCAACATAATGCTATCGATTTGATCCGTTCAGATAAAGATCCAGCGACAATTATTGGTGCTTACATTTGGGATCTCGACCACCAACAGATTGTTATTTGTCAGGCAAAAGTGACTGTTTTAGCAACCGGGGGAGCCGCAAAAGTATATCAATATACCACTAATCCCGATATTTCATCAGGTGATGGAATTGCAATGGCCTGGCGAGCCGGTTGTCGGGTGGCTAATCTTGAATTTAATCAATTTCATCCGACTTGTCTTTATCATCCACAAGCACGCAATTTTCTACTAACTGAAGCTTTACGAGGTGAAGGTGCCTATCTTAAACGACCTGATGGAAGCCGTTTTATGCCTGATTTTGATAAAAGAGCAGAACTCGCCCCTCGTGATATCGTTGCCCGTGCCATTGATCATGAAATGAAACGCTTAGGTGCAGATTGTATGTTTCTTGATATTAGCCATCAGCCCGAAAGCGCGATAAAACAACATTTCCCAACTATCTATCAGAAATTAGCCACATTAGGTATTGACATGACTAATGAGCCAATTCCAATTGTACCGGCTGCCCATTATACTTGCGGTGGTGTTATGGTGGATCAGTATGGTCAAACCGATCTTCGACATCTCTATGCTATTGGTGAAGTTAGTTATACTGGGTTACATGGCGCCAACCGACTAGCATCAAATTCATTATTAGAGTGTCTCGTCTATGGATGGTCTGCGGCAAAACAGATTAAACAACAAATCGAACAAATTGATAAGCCATCAATATCCACAAAATGGGATGAAAATCAATGTCATAATTTAGATGAACAAGTTGTTATCCAACATAACTGGCATGAATTAAGATTGTTTATGTGGGATTATATGGGCATTGTTAGAACAACTAAACGACTGAAACGCGCATTACGCCGCATCCATTTACTCCAACAAGAAATAGCTGAATACTATTCAAATTTCTGTATATCAAGTAATTTATTGGAACTGCGTAATCTCGTTCAAGTGGCTGAATTGATGATTCTTTGTGCACTTAAGCGTAAAGAGAGTCGTGGTTTGCATTACACATTAGATTATCCGCAACAACAACCGGATGCTAAACCGACTATTTTAACCCCTTTCAATTAAATGACTAAAGAGGGGAATATGATTACCCCTCTTTTATATATACTGGACAAAGCTGCTACCCGATTTGTCATTGATTGTTAATAATTATTTATATCATCACTCAATAAACCATTTTAATAGATGAACAATTTGGGCGTTCTGTTTATAATCCATTGCCTAACCAGAGGTATACAATGACTGCAACCACATTTTCTGAACTTGAGTTAGATCAAAGTCTGCTCAATGCACTGGATGATAAAGGCTATGAGCGCCCGACAGCCATTCAGCTTGCAACTATCCCTGCTGCTATGGAAGGACGCGATATTCTAGGTTCATCGCCTACAGGAACAGGAAAAACCGCCGCTTATTTACTACCGGTGATCCAACATTTACTTGATTTTCCGCGTAAACGTTCTGGACCACCCCGTATTCTAATTCTAACGCCAACCCGTGAACTGGCAATGCAAGTGGCAGAACAGGCAAAAGCGTTAGCCAAATACACTCATCTTGATATCGCAACCATTACCGGCGGAGTGTCCTATGTTAACCACGCTGAAATTTTTAGTGAAAACCAAGATATTGTCGTCGCCACCACAGGGCGCTTATTGCAGTATATTAAAGAAGAAAATTTTGATTGCCGGGCAATCGAAACCTTAATTCTAGATGAAGCCGATCGAATGCTTGATATGGGATTTGCCAACGACATTGAAACCATTGCCGGTGAAACACGCTGGCGCAAACAGACCATGTTATTTTCAGCAACACTCGCAGGTGAAGCCATTCACGATTTTGCTGAGCGGTTACTGAATAATCCTCATGAAATTGATGCTGATCCTTCAAGACGTGAACGAAAAAAGATCCAACAATACTATTATCGCGCGGATAACCTCGAACATAAAACCGCACTACTTTGCCATCTATTAAAACAACCCGATGCCAGCAAATCGATTATCTTTGTCCGTAAACGTGAAAGAGCGCATGAGTTGGTTCAATGGTTACAACAGGCCAATATAAAAACCTGGTTACTTGAAGGGGAAATGGTTCAAGCAAAGCGGACTGAAGCGGTTAAACGTCTAAATAGCGGACAAATTAATGTCTTAGTGGCAACCGATGTAGCCTCACGTGGCCTAGATATTGACGATATTAGTCATGTGTTCAATTTCGACTTACCGCGTACTGCTGATGTCTATTTGCACCGTATTGGTAGAACCGCACGCGCAGGGCGAAAAGGAATCGCAATTAGCTTAGTAGAAGCCCATGATCAGCCACTATTAGGTAAAATCAATCGTTATCTTAATGAACCATTAAAAATACGCGTCATCGATAGCCTACGGCCAACTACAAAAGCACCGTCTGAAAGTTCGCTACGTAAAACCAAACCGTCGAAAAAAATTCGGCTAAAACGACAAGAAAAGAAAAAAATTGACCAGCAACAAAAGAAAAAAACCAAACAGCGCCATCGCGACAGTAAAAATATTGGCAAACGTCGTAAACCCTCAGTAAAGCAAAGTGATAACAGCTAATGACGCTACTCACTACTCTATAATTTTTCTGCTTAACTAACAAAAAATTAACAGCCTGGTACCTTTATCAAGCTGTTAATTATTATTTATCAATTAATTAAGTACTATTTGATTATAAACTTTGCGTAAAAGTACGCGTAATAACATCGCGTTGCTGTTCAGGGGTTAAGGAATTAAAACGCACCGCATAACCTGAAACCCGAATGGTTAATTGTGGATATTTTTCCGGATTTTCAATCGCATCTTCTAAAGTTTCACGAGACAGAACATTAACATTAAGATGTTGTCCTCCTTCTACCGCTATTTGTGGTTTAACTTCAAGGGGGATTTCACGATATTCAAATGAACCTAACATCTCCTTGGCAACAATTTGTCCTTCATTAAAATCAGTTTTAGCGCAAATACAGCGAGCTTCATTTTTTTCGTCATCCAATAACCAAAAAGAATTTAATAATGCTGCATTATCTGCCTGAGTAATCTGAATACCAATAACCATGTCGACCTCCAAATTCGAACAAGATTGAAATAACAATTTGAAATTATTTTCAAATTAGCTATTTGCTATAACCATTATTTCTATAAACTATATAACAATTAAATATCGGTAATTCATTGATATAAATCAATAATTTCGCCGTGTAATTAATAATCAGATCGACAACTTTCTGTTTTAAATCAATTTTTTGTTTAAAAAAAATTTATATTTTTTAGAAAAAATTTTTAATCCGAAAATTATAATGAAAAACAAGCGATTTCCGTTTTAAAATTTACCTCACATAACGTAAATGTTAAGTTAAACCTTATATTAATCAAAATCTAAAGGAATGGTTATGTCCGCTTTGCCCACCTGGCACGATGTCATCGGTTCAGAAAAAGAACAAGATTACTTCTGTCACACTCTGGCTTATGTAGCTAAAGCTCGCCAACAAGGTATAACAATTTACCCTCCGCAAAAAGATGTCTTCAATGCTTTCCGCTATACCGAACTGAGTGAAGTAAAAGTCGTGATACTGGGACAAGATCCTTACCATGGTCCTAATCAAGCACACGGTCTCTCTTTTTCCGTGCGACCAGGGGTTCCCGCACCGCCTTCACTGGTCAATATGTATAAAGAACTTGCAAAAGATATTCCGGATTTTCAATATCCCAATCACGGTTATCTCGTCAGTTGGGCACAGCAAGGAGTATTATTATTAAACACGGTTTTAACAGTTGAACAAGGTAAAGCGCATTCTCACGCGCATCTTGGTTGGGAAACCTTTACCGATAAGGTGATTGCGGCAATTAATCAACATCGTACTGGTGTCGTTTTTTTACTGTGGGGAGCCCATGCGCAGAAAAAAGGCCAATTTATTGATAATCAAAAACATTTTGTCCTTAAAGCGCCTCATCCATCTCCCCTTTCTGCCCATAGAGGTTTTTTCGGTTGCCAACATTTTTCTAAAACGAATGAAATACTCATAAGACAGGGATTAAGCCCCATTGACTGGACGCCGATCATTCCTGAATAATAAACTGAATGCCACCCCATTATATGGGTGGCATTATTTCAGCTTATTTTGCTTTTGATACAATCACCATCGCCGGACGCAATAAACGACCATTTAAGGTATAGCCTTTCTGCATAACATCAATAACTTGGTTAGGTTCATGCTCTTTGGAATCGATCATGGTCATCGCTTGATGCAGTTCTGGATTGAAAGGAACATTCTTCTCCGCTACCACTTTAATACCATATTTGCCAACGGTAGCTAAAAAAGATTTTAACGTTAATTCAAGTCCTTCTAGCATTGGTATCAATTCTGCTTGTTCCTTATCAACAAGTTCGATGGCTCTTTCCAGATTATCAATCACAGGTAGCAATTCATTAGCAAACCGCTCTAGAGCAAACTTATGCGCTTTTTCAACATCTTGCTCAGTACGGCGACGAATATTTTCCACTTCAGCTTTGGCGCGCAACAAAGCTTCACGCTCACGTTTTTGCGCTTCAAGCAACTGCTGCTCTAATTCAGTAATCCGTGGATCAATTAATACTTCTTCCGTAGAACTCACTGGTTGCTCGGTCTCAATTGCTGGCTCTTTTGCCTCACTTTTTAGTGATTTTTTTGATTCTTTTTGTTTAGAGGCTTGCTCATCATGCACTTTATGATCTTTACTACTCATGAGTATCTCCACATTCTTTTTAGCATTAATCCAGATTATTAGCTTATTATGGGGATAAAAGTTTGGGATTCAAGAGAGCACGCCAACTTGTAAGAGGAAATAAACCATGCTGACCGGAAAAGCAGCAAAAAAGGCATTATTTAAATATATTGGCATTGTCGGTCACCCTAGACATCCAGAGGCCTTGGCAACTCATGAACAACTTTATAACTGGCTACGAGCGCAAAAATATAAAGTTATTGTTGAACAACAAATTGCCCAACAGCTTAAGTTAAAAAATGCCACCATCGGTAGATTAACAGACATTGGTAAAACTGCTGATTTAATTATCGTTGTTGGTGGTGACGGTAACATGTTAGGCGCTGCTCGCGTCCTATCCCGCTATGAAAATAAAGTTATTGGCATCAATCGCGGTAATCTTGGTTTTTTAACCGATCTTGGGCCAGATAACGCGCTACAACAGTTAACAGAAGTATTAGCTGGCCATTACTATGAAGAGCAACGCTTCTTATTGGAAACCCAGATCAGCAAAAAAAATCACAAACCACGCATGAGTACGGCAATTAATGAAGTCATTTTACACCCAGGAAAAGTAGCTCATATGATCGAATTTGAAGTTTATATCGATGACCGCTTTGCCTTTTCTCAACGTTCCGATGGACTGATTATTACTACACCGACTGGCTCAACCGCTTATTCACTGTCAGCCGGTGGCCCAATACTCACCCCTGACCTTGAAGCTATCGCGTTAGTTCCAATGTTTCCGCATACCCTTTCATCGCGCCCACTCGTCATCAGCAGTGACAGTAGTATTAAATTAAAATTTAGACAAAAAAACATCAATTATGAAATCAGCTGTGACAGCCAAATTATTTTACCTATCCAAGATGATGATGAAGTTTTAATCAAACGAAGTAATAAAAAACTCAATCTCATCCACCCAAAAGATTATAATTATTTCAATACATTAAGTTCAAAATTAGGCTGGTCAAAGAAAACCTTTTGATTTTTTTTAATTACTACTTTACTGTATAAAAAACCAGTTTATACTGTATTTATTAACAGTTGTGTTTTTACATACAGGAGAAGCACATGCTTATTCAATTAACCATCAATAATTTTGCCATTGTCCGCAAACTGGAAATTGATTTTTATCCCGGTATGACTACCATTACCGGCGAAACAGGCGCTGGCAAATCAATCGCAATCGATGCATTGGGTTTATGTTTAGGCAACCGAGCTGATACCAATATCGTTCGTCCTGGTGCTTCTCGTACCGATATTTGTGCCCATTTTTCCCTTACTGACACTCCCTCAGCGCAAGACTGGCTAAAAAATTACCAATTAGATAACCATAATGAATGTTTGTTGCGCAGAACTATCACGGCTGATGGACGATCACGCGGTTTTATTAACGGCACCGCAGTTCCCTTATCCCAATTACGTGAACTGGGGACGTTACTTATTCAAATACATGGCCAACACGCTCACCAATTACTATTAGATAATCAGCATCAAAAATATCTGTTGGATACTTACGCCAACCAAACGGCTACCTTAGCTGAAATGAAACTGGCCTGGAAAAATTGGCATCAAAGCTGTCAAGAATTAACAAAATTTCAACAGCAAGCCACTGAACGCCTATCACGCCAACAACTTATTGAATATCATCTTAAAGAATTAGATGAACTGAAACCGCAAGCGGATGAATATCAAAAACTCGAACAAGAATATAAGCAATTGGCCAATCGTGAACAATTTCTTTCCTTAAGTCAAAATGCATTACAAATTCTCAATGACAACGAAGAACAAAATATTATCAGTATGCTAAATCATGTAAAGCAAGAGATTAATGAACTTACTTCGGTAAGTAATCAATTCAGTCATTTACTTGATATGCTTGAAGAAGCATCGATCCAAATTCATGAAGTGAGTAATGAATTACGTCATTATGGTGACCGGACTGAGCTAGATCCTAGCCAACTATTTGAATTAGAACAACGCATCGCAAAATATGTCAATTTAGCCCGCAAACATCGTGTTGCCCCTGAATTACTGTTTGAATTACATCAACAACTGCTGACAGAACAAGAAAAACTTAATCAGCAACAAGATGATTGTGACCACTTAACGACTCAGGTCGAAGCTCAACATCAATACGCATTAGAAATAGCCGGCAAACTCCATCAAATACGGCAACAATATGCCAGTGAATTAAGTCAATTAATCACCAACAGTATGCATCAACTTTCAATGCCGCATGGCTATTTTACGGTTGATGTCAATTTTAATCCTGAACATTTACAAATTGATGGTGCAAGCCAAGTAGAGTTCAACGTTACAACCAATCCGGGACAACCTCATCAAGCATTAATAAAAGTTGCCTCAGGTGGTGAACTTTCACGTATCGCACTGGCCATACAAGTGATAACAGCCAAAAAAATGGATACGCCTGCCCTTATTTTCGATGAAGTTGATGTGGGTATTAGTGGCCCCACCGCAGCGGTGGTTGGAAAACTCTTACGTGAATTAGGCAATTCAACTCAGGTTATGTGCGTTACCCATTTACCTCAAGTTGCAGCGTGTGGTCATCACCATTTTTATGTGAGCAAACAAACTAATGGTTGTGAAACAGAAACGCAAATGCAATTATTAGATAAAAAAAACCGCTTACAAGAAATTGCCCGTTTACTGGGTGGTAGTGAAGTCACTAAAAACATCCTAGCTAGCGCAAAAGATCTACTTGCTGCTTAAAAACATCCTCAACTTTATTGTATATTATGGCTCATAGAAAAATGAGGAAAGGTTTTCAATTTCATCAATGTCGATTATTATCGATATTCTGACTCTCAAAGGAATATATGACCATGCGTTGTAAACTGTTAATTGCTGCTGCGTTGTCTGTTGTTTTAACAGCGGGTTGTTCTATGGCAGAACGGCTTGTTTACCGTCCTGACATTAATCAAGGCAACTATCTTTCTACCAGTGATGTTGCAAAAATCCAGAAAGGAATGACTCAACAGCAAGTCGCCTATACATTAGGCACACCCATGCTAAAGGATCCGTTTGGCCAGCAAGTTTGGTATTATATTTTCCGTCAACAACCAGGGCATGAAGAGGTTAAACAGCAAACATTAACCCTCACTTTTGATCAAAATGGTATTTTAGTCGATATCAAAAATAACGATAGCTTAGCAGCCCAAAAAGCATCAACGCTCATGTAGCATCTACCCAACGCTATTGATATTTATTTAAAAACTATCAATAGACCGCCAATGAGGCAACAACTCAATTGGCGGTCACTCTAGTTGATTACAAATACGTTATTAAGATTTTTGTTTGGCTTTTTCTGCCCGCTTACGGCGTATCTCTTTCGGATCAGCCAGTAACGGACGATAAATTTCAACCCGATCACCATCAGATAAAATATCGGATAATTTAGCGGGTCGACTATAAATACCCACTTTATTTTTACTTAAATCAATGTCATCACGAAGCGACAAAATACCTGATTGCACAATCGCCTCTTCAACAGTTGCGCCTTCCGCTAGCTTGACGTGCAACAGAAACTGCCTATCTGGCAATGCAAAAACCACTTCAATATTTATATCAGCCACGATAAACCTCGTGCGCACGTTGAGTAAAAGCTTGCACCATATTTCCAGCCAGCTCTTTAAAAATGCGACCAAAAGCCAATTCGATCAGTTTATTAGTAAATTCAAAATCAAGGTATAACTCAACCTTACAGGCATTTTCATTTAATGGTGTAAATAACCAATTACCCATTAACTTACGAAATGGCCCTTTTACCAACTGTATTTTTATACTCTTATTATCTTTTAATATATTATGCGTAACAAAAGTTTTACTAATACCTGCTTTAGCAACCTCAACTGACGCGGTCATTTCATTATTAGCATAATTCAACACCCGACTCCCCACACAACCCGGCAAAAATTGCGGATATGAATCTACATCATTGACTAAATTGTACATTTTCTCCGCACTATATGGCACTAATGCAGAACGACTAATTTGCGGCATAACCATTCTCACCAAATAAATCAAAAACAATAATAACATCGAAATACACTTAAATAAAAATTATGGCCGACAACTTAGCCTAATAAATGCTCACTTAACACCAAATAATGGATCCTTACCGTGCCATTTATTGATACATACAGTATAATCGCCAATTATGACAAAGAAAAAAGCACATAAGCCTGGTTCGGCAACGATTACGCTAAATACAAGAGCGCGCCATGAATACTTCATCAATGAAGAAATCGAGGCGGGCTTAGCTTTGCAAGGTTGGGAAGTTAAAGCACTACGTGCAGGCAAAGCCAATATTAGTGACAGTTATGTTTTACTGAAAGAGGGTGAGGCATATCTTTTTGGCGCAACAATTACCCCACTAAATGTAGCTTCTTCCCATGTGGTGTGTGATCCAATGCGTACCCGAAAGTTATTGTTAAATCAGCGTGAACTTGATTCCCTGTTTGGTAAAATCAATCGCGAAGGACACACAGCGGTAGCATTATCCCTTTACTGGAAAAATGCCTGGTGTAAAGTCAAAATTGGTGTCGCCAAGGGTAAAAAAGAGCATGACAAGCGTTCAGACATTAAAGAGCGCGAATGGAAGTTAGACAAAGCAAGAATTATGAAAAATGCTGGCCGTTAATGAGCTAAGTGCTAGCATTATTAAGTTTTTTTCTGATATAATTGATTAATCAACTTGGGGCTGATTCTGGATTCGACGGGATTTGCGAAACCCAAGGTGCATGCCGAGGGGCGGTTGGCCTCGTAAAAAGCCGCAAAAAAATAGTCGCAAACGACGATAACTACGCTCTAGCAGCTTAATAACCTGCGCAGAGCCCTCTCTCCCTAGCCTCCGCTCTTAGGACGGGGATCAAGAGAGGTCAAACCTAAAAGAGATCGCGTGGATGCCTAGCTTGGGGTTGAAGCGTTAAACTTAATCAGGCTAGTCTGTTAGTAGTGTGTCTGTCCACAGCTAGCTGGCGAATGTAAAGACTAGACTAAGCATGTAGTACCGAGGATGTAGAAATTTCGGACGCGGGTTCAACTCCCGCCAGCTCCACCAAATTTACATGGTCAGCAGTAGGACAATAGTTTTAAAAACAGGAAGTTATAAAAATTAAGTTGACATCGATATGACAACAATTGGACTTGAAAGTGCACTTTAAATGCACGTGAAAGTTAGTTACTAAAAATTAAAGAGTATAGCGATACCTATCTCGATAAATCGCTCTACAGTAACAAGCAGGTTGAAACATTTCGATACAATGATAAAACGATTAGAAAATTTGAGGAAATTCTTGTTGCCGAAATGGAAGCAGCAACAAGCTAACTAGTGTGAATAACAACTAGTGGTGGGCTATGCAGGGCTCGAACCTGCGACCGATGGATTAAGAGTCCACTGCTCTACCAACTGAGCTAATAAGCCATTACCACGCAATTATAACCACAAAATACCCATTGACGAAAGAAGAAATCATGCGCTATAGTTTACTTGCACCTGATAAATCAGGTGTCGGGATTCGCATCCTGCCGTGATTACCGCGACATGTACACGCTGCGAGCGTGTTTTTTAATGTCGTAATCTAGCTACACCTTTCAACGGTGGACTGGATGGTGCAGCTGAAAAGCTGGCCGGATGGTAATCCCGGTAATGCGAACTCCGTTCCGTCCACCACCCATGAGGTTCGCGTCTCTAAGTGGTGAATAATTTCAGATTACCATTGGAGGTCGATCATTATGACGACTCTTATTTTCCGTAGCACCAAGCTTGAAACTATAACTTATAAAGGGCACATTTGGTTTACATCGTCACAATTGGCCAAAGCCTTGGAATATGCCAATCCTAAAGCTGTTACGATGATTTATAACAAGCATTATGATGAATTTACAGAAGCTATGTCATTGGTACTCAAAACGAGTACCAACGGAATAAACAATAGTTTGCGCGAACTCAATACCCGCATGTTCTCCCTACGTGGTGCTCACCTTGTTGCCATGTTTGCGCGTACTCCAGTAGCAAAAGAATTCAGGAAATGGGTGCTGGATATATTAGACAAGGAAGCTGGTAATCCTCAGCCCACACCCGAAGCTCATGAAAAGTTCAGCAATAAAGATAACCAAAATCTCGCTCGTATCATTGCATTAATGACGCAAAACTTTCGTTTCAGAGATGCATGGAATAATGCTATCTGGTATGCATTGAGAGAAGTCACCGGCATTCCCTCACCTTATCCTATGGAAGTCCGGCTAGTCCCTTCTATCGCTTCTGAATGTGAGCGTATCTGGCATGTCACGGAAGCGCTTCAAGATGTAATAGCCGATGCTGAAAAAACAGCGATTAAGCGCATTATTCGCAAACGTGAGAATGCAGATAGAGTTATCGCTGAGATTGAAACTTTGTTATCTCAGACTACACAGGATAACCAGCTAATGTTAAATGGTGCGCTATCAAACTGGCATAAAGCGGAATTGACCCACTTCCTCCAACGCTGCTAATATGATGCCCCTGTGATAGGGCTGTTTGTTTACGGGTCAATAATGGTTACAGAAAATTGAAGCAACAAAAACGGCGAAGTCTGGATGGCAAGACTCGTAAATGGAACAGGGGACGCGTGGCGATTCCCAGACGGTGAAATCGTCCACGGATTTTTCGAGGCTGAGAAAAAATCGAAAGAGATAGGCGAGGTGCTGTAAAAACGTAGCAAATACCGATTTAGTCTGAGTCATTAAGCATAGTGAAAAAAATGATTAACAGAAACAACAAATTTATTGAATTACTGGTTAAGTATTTTTCTGTTGGAGTGATAAACACTTTAATCCATTGGCTTGTTTTTGTTTTTCTGATTCACTTTTTGAACTTTCAGCAGGCATCCTGCAATTTTTTTGCTTTCAGTTTTGCTGTCACGTTCTCTTTCTTCGCTAATGCAAGATTTACTTTCCGCAAAAAAGCGACGAGAAAAAGATATATTTCTTTTGTCATATTTATGGGAATTATAAGTTATTTTATCGGTTTTATTGCTGACAGATTTAATTGTGAACCAATTTTTACATTAGTTATTTTTTCGGCTATTAGTTTTGTTTTAGGGTTTTTATATTCAAAATTTGTTGTATTCAAGGACATTGAATGTTGAAAATTTCACTAATTGTTCCGGTATTTAATGAAGAGGAAGCTGTACCTATTTTTTATAAAGCGGTTCGTGAATTCAACGAATTAAAACAGCATGAAGTTGAGATAGTTTTCATCAACGATGGAAGCAAGGACGCAACAGAATCAATTATCAACGCGCTTGCTGTTTCCGACCCTCTCGTCATACCATTGTCATTTACTCGTAATTTTGGAAAAGAGCCCGCCCTTTTTGCTGGTATCGATTACGCGACAGGCGATGCAGTAATCCCCATCGATGTGGACTTACAAGACCCAATAGAAGTTATCCCCTTGTTAATAGAAAAATGGCAAAACGGCGCTGATGTAGTGCTTGCAAAAAGAATAGATCGCTCTACTGACGGCGTGTTAAAGCGCAAAACTGCCCAATGGTTTTATAAATTACACAACAAAATCAGCACGCCAAAGATTGAAGAAAACGTGGGCGACTTTCGTTTGATGTCTCGTGCTAGCGTCGAAAATATTAAACTTTTACCCGAGCGAAATTTATTTATGAAAGGTTTGCTTTCTTGGGTTGGTGGCAATGTAGATATAGTAGAATATACCCGTTCTGAACGTGTTGCTGGAAAATCAAAATTTAATGGCTGGAAATTGTGGAATCTTGCACTTGAAGGTATAACCAGCTTCTCTACCTTCCCACTCCGTATGTGGACATATATCGGCTTATTTGTTGCCACGCTTTCATTTGTGTACGGTGGGTGGATGATCATTGATAAGCTGATATGGGATAATCCCGTGCCAGGCTATCCGTCACTATTAGTATCAATACTATTTCTTGGTGGTGTTCAGCTTATAGGAATTGGCGT
>NZ_AUCC01000004.1:28164-96840 GCF_000429565.1 Arsenophonus nasoniae DSM 15247 | reverse complement strand
AATACCAAGTGGATCAGTTTTAGATGATCGTTAGTGGATCAGTTTTGCATGATCGGTGACAACAAAAGAAGCGTGAATGAGAGCATTCAGGTGAAGAACAGCAATAACGGCGAACGCCCATAGCGCAGGTGCTGCAGGCGAGCATCTTTTCGACAGAGAGTAGTTGCCATTCATCTATGTGATTATTTTCGATGAAAAGGTTCCATCCGTCATCGTATTGAAATAGCAGTTTTGCAGGTCTGGGGATGTACATAGAGCAGAGTATAAAAGACGAGAAGGGAATTGCCTAGAAATAGAGCGCCTTTGCCGCGATGCTCACGCCAAAGGCGTGCTTATGTTCACCGATGAGCAATGAAGCTTTTTTTAGCGGTATTTTTATGGCGTTGGCATTTGGTACGGTAGTTTTTTCTTTTTTTGAAAAATTTACTAAATTGAAGCAAATTTGTAATTTAGCTGGGATTATTGCCGGCTTAGTCTTTGTTTGGTCGATTCCACAAGTTTATTATATTGATACAGTAGCTAATTGGAACACACATTATACTGCATTACAAATGTGGATGACTTGTTTTATCGGAGGTGGTGCATTAGCGACTTTAATTGGTGCGCATAAATTAGGGGCATTGTTTTTTATTATTGGCGCACTGGTTATTTTGGCTACTAAAGCCGATTATATTAGTTTACTTAATACAAAGGCGATTGATCAGACTGGGTTTTGGGGAATACAGTTAGTCATACTTGGTTTATCGTTATTTGTAATGGCAGCTGTGGTATTAAAAAATAATATCCCGCAGACGACTTTAGTTGCATGTACAGTTATTATTTTTGTAGCAGAACTTTCCGGCCGTATTGCATTTTATAATTTATGGGAAATCACTATGTAAGATATGTTTTATTATTTACTCTGCAAAATTTCCTTGCAGAGTAAATTTCTTTCTCTATTACTTAATTAATTGATTTTAATCCTAATTAATTGCTTGTTTTTTCGCTGGAAAATAAAAATTTATGTTATTAAATACTTCCATTTTACGTATTCTTGGGGCATGTTTTTATTATTCACCTGATTCACCTTCAGTAAAATCATTAATTCCTTTAATGCCTTTTTTGGTTGAATTATTTCCATGGCCAGATAGTCAGAAAATTAAGAAATTAACAAAAGAAATAGCAAAGCAAGATTTTAAATTATTATATTATGATTTTTCTATTTTATTTGAAGGGCAGGGTAATGTGCCAGCACCCCCATGGGGGTCCGTTTATTTAGATCCAGAAAAAATTGTAATGAGAATTTCAACTCAAGCCTATCAACAATTTCTATCTTTACATTCTATAGCTGTAGAAAGTGATCAGAATGAACCAACAGATCAGTTTGGACTTATGTTATTGGCAGCAGTTTATTTATTAGAAAGAAATAAAAAAATTATAGCAATTGAATTAATAGAGCAGCATTTATTACCGTGGGCATATCGCTATTTATCTTTAATACAAATGACAAAGTTAGAACATACTTTTTATCGAAATCTAGCGGCTATTTCAGAGGAATATTTAAAAACAATTGAACAACAACTTAATTTAATAGCGCCCAAAAGACAATTGTTTCATTAATCCCAAAAGTAGAGTATATGTTGAAAATATATACTCTATTTTTTATTTATAAACTAAAAACTTGAGCCCGCTTTTTTTAAAAATGATATTTCTTCAGGCGTAGAAATTCTATTAAGAATTTCATTTCTATGTGGGTAGCGGCCAAAATGGTCAATAATTTCTTTATGCCGCATTTCAAATTCGAGTGTTATTTTATCATTTAATGCAGTAAAAAGTGGTATTGCTAGTTGATGAATAAAAGGTGATTCTGAATGCATAAAAGGCATTAAAATGAATTTTCGTTGTGTTATTGGTAATTTCGCATAATCTGGTTGTTTAATTGCTTCTTGAGCTAACGTTAGCGCCATATTATCTTGTGAAAATGCTTTTTCTGTATCACGCCAAATATTACGAGAAAACTGATCAAGCACGATAATTTCAGCTAATCTACCTTTTATTGAACAGCGCCAATGAGCAAGTTCACCACGGATCGCTTTTTCAGTTGTTAGTTTAAATCTATCCCGAATGATAGCGTCAAATTGGGGTTTTTTTTCGAACCATTGTTTATTGGTAGATTCTTTAAACCAGAAATCAAAAACTTCTTGCCATTCATTATGCATTATATTTATCTCTTTAGGTTAGCAACTTTACCGCTGGAAACCATCTATAATTCTGAATAGGTAAAAATGGAATGAAGATGAAAATATAATATAGCCACTTTATAAGAAAAATTCTGTTAAATGAAGCAAATTATTATATAAAATTACTTGATATATAATGATACTGTGATCTTATATTTTTTATTAGTATGGATAAAATGAATAAGGTTATTATTTTAAATTATATTAAACTTAAAAAGTAACCTGTTTAAAATATTAATTATTATTTTTTATATGTTAAGTATGTCAGTTTTTGATAAATAATGTTCTATCTTATTTTTGTTAAATATTTAATGTGGTAATTACAATTTAAATTATTTAATTAAAAAAATAAACACTATTCTAGCAGTGGAAAATAAGGCCACTAAAAGAAAATGGCCTTATTTATATATTAAATTAATCACGTAGGCATTTACTCATAAATATTTTTCGTTCACCTTCTTTAAATTTTATTTTGCCAGCTTCGGCATTACACTTTATCATTTTCTCGTTTTGAGAGTTATTTTTTTTAGAAGGTTTACTGCTAAGACAAGATTGCATAAAGGATTTTCTTTTTTGACCCTCTAATGATTTTTTCTTTGCTTGAATATTGCAATCCTTCATTTTAATTTGTTGGGATGACATAGTTTTTTTCGTCGTTTTTTCTGCAGCTAAAACAGGGTTTACTAATAAAACGCCGATTATTGTAATAAACAATATTTTCAATTTCATAATAGAACTCCGAATTTGCAAGATATCATTACAACAATAGCAGTAAATCATGATTTGTGGAGAAAATAATTATTAAATAGTTAGAATAATTTTTTCTATAAGGTAATTTCTGCTATTTACAAGGTTAAATTACCTTGCTTCTTTTGTTCGTATAGGCTGGAGAATTGGCAGATATGCTAGTTATGTAATTTAAAATTTAGCTACCTGTATATTTAACTGCTTGACTAATCATTTTTAAATTCATTTATTACTGATTCGGCTATATAGAGTGACTTGATTTCCGTTAGCACATCACATTCTCTAGCTAATTCCTCAACATTACTATTTTTATTTCTTATTAGATAGTTGTCATAAAAGAGATTAACTTCTTTAAGTTGAATATATAAAGTATCATTTTTGGGATCGTTCCCAGTAAAAGATTCCTCACATAGGGTAAGTGCACAGCGTGCATTTGCTATTGCAAATATTGTATCTTGTGGCAAATTCTTTGTTTTTAACTCATCGACAGTGGAATAATATTCTGTGTTATTTTTATCAGCGGGTGGTTCAACCTTTTCATAGGCTAATTGGTGAGCAAAATTATATAAACAACAATACCAGACATAATTTCTATTTTTTTCCGTAATTTTTTGCAATTGTTGATCATCTGATGATAATAAACATAAATTAGAGTTAAAAAATTTATTATTATTTTCAAATATTTCTTGAGAAAGACCAAAACTTTCCCAATCAGTATCGCCATATTTTATAGCAACCATACCAAATTTTACTTTTAGTATTTGTAATTCTTTTATAAAAGTGTGGTTAATATTTTTATGTGATTTGATGTGTTTATCATGTAAATTTTCAATTTCATTAATTAACCCCATAATTTCACTGTTAAAGTCTATTTTTTGTTTCAATGGTATATCGTTAGAATTGGTAATTATTTCATCAAATTCTAATAATTGATTATTAAAATTGTCGGTATTATATTCGTTATCGTTTAGTTGCTCAGATGAATATACTGGAACAGTAGTTAGTGGTGATATACGCATGCTAATTTTTCTCAAGAATATAAATTAACTAAATAGAAAATTTTGCTAATTACTCGATGATTTTCGTTAGTTAGCGTTTTTATTTTTTTAAAGATATTTGTTTGAGTGATGAACAGATTATTTTTTTATCAGTGTCTTTAAGATTATGCAGTTGGATTTTATTTATATATAAACAGATCGGATTTTTTATTTGGCCATTCTTTTTTAATTCCTTAGCAATTAATTGTAAGATGTCATCACTTAATTTACTGATTTTTAAGCGAATATCTGCCAGGTCATCATATTGAGTTATGTTTTCCGGCATGGATAGCCAATCTGCCTTATAACGATACTGAATTGCTTTAGCTGCATTTATTTGGGATATCATAAAAGGCTCTATTGATTTTTTATCCAAGCCTAAAGTTTCTGCTTTATTAATAGAGTTTCTAATAACTTTATTTTCTTGGGTGCGATCTTCTACCGAAAGGTGTTTTTCAAATTTATACTTAGCAACATATTTCATGTAAGAGAGACGTTGCTCAATAAGAGCAGCGATTTTTTGGTATTGATGAGCTGTAGCTGTAAAAGAGATGAAAAAAAGCGTAGATAAAGAATACTTCAATATAACTGCACAGGGTTTATGGCGCTTAAGGTTATTAATCATAATGCATCCGGATGCTTATATTGTCAAAATAACCTGAATGTATCAATAAATTAAATAATATTCAACATTATTAAATATATTAATTTAATTATCCATAAAGTCTTTTTTTCTTTCAATGGTACGTTTAAGTATTTCTAGATAATCGGGTGTTTCTGTTTCAAACGATATTTTAATGTTATCACACGCTATTTTAACTATTTCAGGTTCGGCTGTTTGTGGATTTCCTGATTGAAAGGGAGGTTGAGGATCATATTGGGTAAGTAGTTGCATTACCTTGGCATCAGTTTCTGATTTTATTATTGATAATATGTGTAGCCCAAAATCAATACCAGCGGTTACGCCTCCGCCTGTAATTCTATTTCTATCAATGGTAATCCGTTCGTTAGAAACAGTCGCACCTAACTTAGCAAGAAACTCATTACAGCTCCAGTGTGTTGATGATTCATAGTTATCTAAAAGATTTACTGCGGCTAAAAACAAAGAGCCATTACATACACTAGTAATATACTTAGCACGTTGTCCAACCTTATGGATCCATTTTAACATTTTTATATCTTTAAGTGCGGGAAATGGATTATGTGAACCGGTAATGCACAATATATCGACAGCATCTAATTCATCAAATGTTATTGTAGGTGTGAGGGGCAGACAATTAATTTCTGTCGAGATAGGTTGTTTATTATGCCAAACATATTCTATAGTAAACCCTTGATTTTGTAATAGTGTGACAGGTCCTACAATATCTAATGGTGTCATTCCAGGGAAAAGCACAAATGCAAAAATTAAATCTTTTTTCTCGCTAGTAATTTTTTCTTTATTCATCTTATGACCTATTTAATTCCATAAAAAGTTAAATGCCAAGTTACTATTATGATGTGGTTAACTTATTTTTTACTATTAATCTTAAATAGTTTGTTTTATCAATAGCAAAAATATGATTCAGTGATATTAATAATCGCTTTTTTGACGATTGAAATTGATCGAATATCTAATGTTAAATATTATGGTTTATTATAGAAATAATTATTAGTAATACCTTTTTATTAAAAAGAGTATTACTATTTATCTATTATTTTCGTAATATTATTAAATTATCCGTTGATTGTAATATCTAATAGAATATTTTTACATAAACGATCTGTAGAACCACTTTCATCACTGCCATGGAGCGCAATAATACCTTTAAATGTTCCTTTACCAATTAAATGCAGATTATCTTCGGGGTAATAACAGACTCTTAAATATGATGGTCCTTTAAAGTCATAATTACATTTTACATTAATTCTGCTTGGAGTAGAGATCAAAGGGTAAGGCTCACTTGCGGTTACTGATTTAATCCGATATGCCTGGAAAGTAACTAGCTCTTTTTCACCTTTTGCATTAATGACTTGTGTTTTTAGAATTGAGTAACCATCACTAATTTCACCAACATTTTCTGGTCCTTGCCCATGGCGTAGAGTATAAAATGATAAATTAGGATTGGTTTCGGTAAATGGGTGTAGAATAGTATTAGCTTGCTTGGCATCAAAAATTAATGGCATGCAATCTGCATTGTTAACATCAAAGGGTATTTCGAAGACATCGTAGTTATAGCTTAAGATGCGAGTAATGTAATTGTTAACAATTTCTCCATCTCGTTCTATTCGAGCAACAAACCAGCTTTTAATAACCGTGTCTTGTAGATGTTGATAAGGAATAAATCTCAGCGTTACTTCACCAATTAACGCAGGATCATTAAGATGGCTTACCTGGTGATTAGACATAATTGCCAAGACTTTATATTTTACTGGCATAGTTTTTCTGGTTGTAAGATCCAATCCAGCCATTTCGACAATAGAGTAGCCATCATGGTTTTCAACAAGAATGGTATCAAAAGGAATCAATTGTTCTTTATCACCTAATATCACTTTAATTTCAGCATTATCGACCGGAGTAGCTTCAATATTATGTGACACAATATTATCTTGTGCTTTGATATGAATATTACTATCAGAAATAAAATCTTTAAGTTTATCGATAAGGTATGGTGATGAAATGCCATGTTGGGTAAATAAAAATCGCCCCCATAAAATTCCTAATATATTGTGTGTTTCGCGACCAATTAGAGGGGAGCCTGAGGATCCTGGTTCCATATCTCCTAGAATGAATAAATCACCATACTCTGGCTGAGGGGTTATTGATGCAAAAGGATGCATAGAACTTACCAGCCGTGCACTAATTTGTAACGGTTTTGCTCCACCATGTTGCGGAATATAGATATTTTCTCGCTCATTATTTATGGTTTCTTGAAGCTTTAGACCACCAAATAAAGTTTTAACGTGAGCATTTTGATAATCAAAATCTGTGATAGTAAATAAGGCATAATCCTCAACCCCACCAATTTCTTTGCCGTAGGTTAATACCTTATCGATATCAAAATGGATAATATCAGTAATCGGTGATGAAAAGTCGTTAGTAATATTGTGCCAGTTAACCCACATTTCACTGGATTTTATCGCTTCTGGATCAATTTGACTATTGGCGCCTAAAGCGACATGGCGATTTGTTAATACGTGATTAGCCGAACCTATAAATGAGCAACTTCCACCATAACCATTAAATGCAGCAAAATGGACAGCGCGAACTGGATTAAAAAAAGGTGTATTTTTATACCACATGTAAGGTTGCCGCCCATCATGACTATCTTCAACAATTTGCGTTAGATCTTGGGGAAGGGCTTCATAATAAGTAAGCTCTGCTATTTGATTTTTATTATAGTGATAATTTTTGGGTAAAATAACTTTGATATCGATACAATTATTATAAAAAGTTACATCCAGTGTAGCGCCATTATTTAGTGGAAAGATACGTGTATGTTGTCTCTTACGATCAGTAATTTCTATGTATGAACCAGATGGCATATTAGCCAAACTAAACACTAATCTTATAAATTGAACATTAACTTCTTCAATAACAAAAGTTCTAATTAAGGAGCTTTGGTTATCTTGCATAAAGTTATGATTGACATGTATTATTTTACTATTATCGGCATATTTTTTTATATTCATCTTTTCCTGCTTTTGTCTAATTTACTACTTGTTAATATGATCCAAAAAGTGATTAAGGATCTTAATGTGTTATCAGAATAAAATGAAAATAATTTTACTTAATATTATTAAAGATACAAAAATAAATTTTTTATATTAAAAATGTTATTCTTTATTATATCTTTTTTGCTTATTATTTTTAATAAATGAATATAACAGATTTTATAATTTATGATTTATAAAATATTTTTAATAAAAAGGAGAACTAATATTAACAACTACAATTCCTCTCTATTATTTAAATGCATAAATTTAATAATAAACATATAATATAATATAATATAATAAAGTTAACATTGTATTCAAATAATATTATCTATTTAGTAAATAAGCTGTGAATATAATATTTTCTTTATCAGAATGATAGAATTAATATCACTAAAAGTAGAATGATATTTCAAAACTACCCTTAGTGGTAATTATAGTGAAAAGAGAGCATAGCTAGTTATAATTGAGTGTTTATAATTATGGCAGTTAAAAAGTAAATTATTTTTTATCAATCTTTAAATTGAAGACTTTTTGGTATAGTAATTTTAATACTGTACCACCCATGGATCCAAGTAAGCCTGCAACCACTAGTGCAATATAGTCACTAGAGCCATATTCCATTGCTAATAAGCCTCCAATAAATCCAGTAAAGCAAGATATAATCATTTCAAACATCATTGCTATCCATCGTCGTTTTGATCTCTTTTTTTCCGTATTTAGTATATATCTAGTAGCACCTCCCCATGCAGAAAACAAACCTATAAGACACCATATAAGAACATCATTTTCTTTAGGCATATGGGTATAACCCCCAAATTCTAGATTTACTTTTTAAAGGATTTCATTGAAACAAAAATAAGACAAATATTAAACTTTATTGTTACAATCATTATGATTACCATAATGCTACGTTCATTATTTTATAAATATACTATTTGGAAAGATATAATTAATTTTTTTTTAATAAAAGAGATAAAGATGACTTTAAAATTTTCCATAATTAGTAATAATATTTAGATACTATTAGGAACTAAAATTCATTAAATGAAATAAAATTTATGTTAATTAAACCTGTTATTGCTGTAAAATGAATTTAGTTAATTTAGTCTTTAAAAAACTATTATCAAAATTTTGAACATTAGCTCAATAAAAAAGTATAGTTTTGTATTCTTTATTGATATAAGTATAACTATATTAGTTTATTTATATTTTATCAGGAGGAGGAAGCTATGAAGTCGTATATAGTTATCAATAGCGTTGGTAGGACGGTTGAAGTCGAAGATGAAGTTGTAAAATTAACCCCTAAAGAATTTCTTATGCTTGAAGTTATCCTCAATTTTTCTCATGACAAGGATACGATGGATTTAGAACATCTTATTCAATATGTGTGGATGGATAGATATAGGAGTATTACAGCAAATAATGTAAGCCAATTGTTTTCTAGAGTACGAAAAAAACTTTACAATGTCAGTGGTTATCTAGATTTGAAAAGAATGCCAAACGGTATGATTTGTGCAATTATAAAAGATGGTACAGAAATATTATGGAATGAAAAACCTCCTAAACGATATCTTCTTATTACTCATATCTACAATTATTTAAAAAATTTACAAATTAAATTATAATTTATCTAAAATTAAAATAGTAGAATCTTATAGTATATAATTCAAATCGCCTTATTGCACCAGGGAAATCACGGTAGCTCAAATGTATGTAACATTGATTATATTTTGTTTTTATTAAAAACACAAACGTTAAATAAAATTTGAAAATTATATCATTATGTTAATTAGATGTTCGTTATTTATATATGCAATTTGGAAAAATAGCCATTATTTTTCAAGTTTGAGATTTATTAAGTATTTTTAGTGTAAATCTTTTTTTAAAATATTAAATTGTACTAACAATGAATTAAATCAATTATCAAATTCCATTGTTAATTTTATCAAATAATTTAACTAAAATCATAAAATTATTAATGCGAAATTTAAGATTAAAGTTATAATTATCGACTAATAATCTAGTCAATATGATTATAGTTTTTTAGTTATATTTTTTAGATAGTGAAAATAATTATTATTTACTAATTTTCAAGTGAGTTATTTCACCATGAAATGAATTACTAAAGTTAAATATTTATTGTGTCTGAAGTGCTTATGATACTTTGTTATGTATAGCAAATATTTTAGCTATATTTCCCAACCGCTAAATTATTCAAAGGATAAATAATAAAAAATTTTTACAATAAAATTAGTTCAATATTAAATTGCTATGAGGGTTTGGCTATTTCAATCAAATGGCATTTGTATTAACAACAAGATTACTGCAGCTCTTTTTTCTGCTTTTATAAAATAATTTTTAAATGAAATTATTTTCTTTTTTTTTAAAATTAAGCTTGATTGTGAAAATGATCGATTACGAAATTCATATCAGGTTTTAATAAGCTATTTAATATTCAATTTGATTTAATAAAATGTATAATAAATACTATTTTTATGCACCAGAATAATTTTTTATACTTTTTAATCATATTTTAGTTATAAATAGTTTTTGTTAATAAATATTAAATTTCCAATTTATTATGTATAATATTCTATATGAGTTTTATATTGAAATTAATGAAAATAAAAATTCTTATATAATTTATTATATTTTAAGCTTGAAGTATAATATGATCTAATGATGTTGTTATTTTTTTGTTTATAAAATTGATTTTATAGTCATTTGATAGATAAATGAGGCTATGATAAATAAATAAGTTGTTGTGAAATATTATTATTAAGTTAAAGTAAAATAATAACATGTGATATCGATTTGTTTTATTTATAGCAGATAATTGTTATTGATAGATAAATTGTTTAATTTTATAAACTATAATAAATTAAATTTTAAATCTAAAGGCTACTCTAGCTAAGTAATAATATTATGTTTGAGCTTTATTAAGATTATTTTATTAAAATAAAAAATTAATAAAAGATATATAATGAGAATAGTTTTTATTACATATCTAATGTTAAATAAAATAGCTAAATTGGCTAGTAAAAGCAGTATATTCATTTGCTCTGATATAAAATAACTATTGGTTTAATTTAATAAGTCAAGTAAGGTAGCGTAAATTATTCTGATTACTACATGAAATATTAGGAAAATTTATGATTTATAATTCGTTATCAATTGCAGGAACTGATCCAACGGGTGGTGCAGGTATTCATGCTGATTTGAAAGTTTTTTCAGCATTAGGAAATTATGGTGCAGCTGTGATAACAGCATTAGTCGCGCAAAATACTTGCTCAGTACAGTCAATTCATAATCTTCCAGGCGAAATTATCGCTTCACAGCTTGAATCAGTATTAACAGACGTTCGCATTGATAGTGTGAAAATTGGTATGTTATCAAATACTACAAATATATGCATAGTAGCGGCCGCATTACAAAAATATTCATTATCTTTTACTGTACTTGATACCGTTATGCTAGCAAAAAGTGGGGCACCATTATTAAATCCTGATGCGATCGATAGTCTTATAAATGTTTTGTTACCTAAAGTGTCTCTTATCACGCCGAATTTGCCGGAGGCTGCTGTACTTCTTAACTGCACTGTGGCTAAAAGTGAACAAGAGATGATATCTCAGGGAAGAAAACTATTATCATTTGGTTGCCCGGCTGTGCTTATGAAAGGTGGACATCTTAATAATAAAGAAAGCCCAGATTGGCTTATTACGCATAGTGGTGAATGGCGATATTCATTACCTAAAGTAAAAACACAACATACTCATGGTACCGGTTGTACATTATCTGCCGCATTAGCTGCACAGCGGCCTTATTTTAATAATTGGCATGATACTATTGTTGCAGCTAAAAATTATGTGCAAAATACTTTGAAACATGCCAATAGATTAAATGTTGGGAAAGGTACTGGGCCTGTGCACCATTTTTACACCTGGTGGTAATTTATCTTATAGTAAAAAGATAGTTAGTAATACTATAACTGTGAAAATAGGATGTTTATTTATTTAATAATATCCATTATTAATTATCTAATGTTTCTAAAATGAAAATTATTAATTGAAGTAATAATTGTTTAATTTTCAAACTAATTTTTATTTTCTATAGTATTTAATAATATAAGTCATTTATTCAGTAAAATTGATTAGAAGTTTAAAGTCCTAAATAGATTTCTAATAGGACTTTTGAATAGAGATTATAAGTTTAAAATATTATTTATTGAAAATGCGTTTATCTGTTTGATGCATAAATTGGCTAGTAATTGTTCCCGCAACCATTGAGCCATTAACATTTAATGCTGTTCTTCCCATATCGATCAATGGTTCAATTGAGATAAGTAACGCGACTAAAGTAATGGGTAATCCCATTGCTGGTAAAACCATTAATGCAGCGAAAGTTGCACCTCCACCTACGCCGGCAACTCCTGCAGAACTAATAGTTACAATACCAACCAGAGAAGCGATCCATATAGGATCCAGCGGATTGATCCCAACCGTTGGGGCGACCATTACAGCCAGCATGGCAGGGTAAATGCCTGCACAGCCATTTTGACCAATTGTTGTACCGAAGGATGCTGAAAAATTAGCGATTGATTCAGGAATACCTAATTGTTGAGTTTGTGTTTCAACGTTTAATGCAATACTGCCAGCACTAGAACGACTGGTAAATGCGAAAATTAATACTGGAATAACTTTTTTAAAAAATTTTATTGGATTAATGCCAGTGAAAGAAAGAAGTATACCATGGATAATAAACATTAAAGATAATGCTAAATAGGAAGCAATAACAAAACTACCCAGTTTAATAATATCTTGCAGGTTTGAATTAGCTACGACTTTAATCATTAACGCCATTACTCCATATGGTGTAAGCCGTATAACTAACCGAACTAGCTTCATGATCCAGGATTGAAAAATATCAATCGCGGATAAAATTTTTTCACCTTTTTCTGGATTACTTTTGGCTAATTGAAGCGCTGCTATACCTAAAAAGGTAGAAAATATAACGACGCTAATAATAGATGTTGGATTAGCACCTGTCAGATCAGCAAAAGGGTTTTTAGGAATAAATGATAATATTAACTCAGGTATTGTTAAATCAGAAACCTTTTTAATATAGTTATTTTCTATAATCTCAAGTTGAAGCGTTTCATGACTTGTTTGTACTAGGCCTTCTGCAGTTAAGCCAAACCAGGATGTAACAGCAATCCCAATCAGAGCGGCAATAGCTGTAGTAAAAAGAAGGATCCCAATCGTAAAAAAACTGATTTTCCCTAATGAAGATGTTTGATTTAAGCGTGCTATAGCATTAAGTATCGAAGCAAATACCAACGGCATGATAACCATTTGAAGTAATTTGATATAACCATTGCCTATAATGTTGAACCATGATAATGAATCATGCACTATTTGATTATTTGTACCATATACTAAATGTAAAATAACACCAAAAATGGTACCGATAATAAGACCAACAAAGACTTTTTTTGATAGACTCCATCCATTTGCACTTACTTTGGCCAAAAAAAGCAATAATATAGTAAAGATAAGTAGATTTAGAATTACGGGGAAATTCATACCTTCTCTCCAGCTCCGATTTATTGTTATAGGTATAAGATTTTTTGTCATTGGTGAAGTAAGATGATAAAAAACTCCCAATGAAAATCATTTTCCCTTATATACTATCAGTAATAAAAATTATTTTGTTATAACTAAATGCAATTTCTTATTCATAATGTTTCAAGGCGAATGTAATGAAATTAAATCGTTTAGTTCATTAACTACATATGTAATAACGTTTTTTTTCGTTTCTTGCAATATAGGTTGTAGTGGTAATTGATAATTTGATGGAATTAATATCGCACAAATAGCTAATAAGATGGCGATAGAATGCTCCGCTCTTTGATTAGAATTATTACCTAAGATGGGAAAACAGAAAGGAATTTTTAATGGCCATAAGAAAGGTATCCCTTTTACTGTTAACATATCTCCAACTAAGTGACTAAAATAACCTAATAAAAACGCTTGAACTAGCGCATCAGAAAGCCAGTAACTATTGGGAAGTTGAGTGGACAATAACATAATGAGCAACCATGCGAGTAAACTATGGGTAAAACCACGGTGGCCACATAAACGACAAATTGGAACAGAAATAAAACGAAATAAACGCCCAAGATGAGATGATGGATGATCTATATCGGGTAGCAGAGCGCCAAGTAATGCACCGGCTAATAAATGAAGCCAATCACCATATGCAAACTCGGGTGTAATTGCTAGTTTATGCACAAGTATTAATGATGATACTGAAAAAAGCAGATGCCCGGTGGCAGTCATAGCATATAATATCCAACTGTTTATTTATACAGTTTGCAAAGTATAATAGTTTTGGCTTGGTTTGAGTAGTGTAATCGAAAAAAATATCTTATTTATTAAATAATAAGAGTAATTTTTTGTAAGAAAAATGATAATGCATAGGTTTGGCAGTATACTGATGCATCAAATTACTGCCAATCATTAAAATTTAAACGATATGCTTAATTGCTAATTCAGTCAGGTTGGTGAGCTTGAAGTCTGCTAATGTCCACCGTGGATCAGTAAAGTAATCTTTTGGTGGTACAACGATACTACGCATACGTGCAGCTTTAACAGCAATCATGCCATGGAAAGAGTCTTCAAACGCAACACAATAAGTTGGTTCAATATCTAGCAGTTTCGCTGCTTGTAAGTAAACTTCTGGGTGGGGTTTACTGTAGGGTAATGGCGTTGCTGATACTACGGCTGAAAAGTAATCGCGAATATTAAACATAGTGAGTACTTTTTCTAGCATGTGCTTTGGTGAAGCTGACGCTAAACCAATTTTTAAATTATGATCTTGGCATAGTTGAAGTGCATGTTTAACACCTGGTAATAAAGGTCGTTGTTCTTCTATAAGTTCAATAACACGTTTAACAATTTTTTGTTCGACCTCTTCTAATGAGGTTCCTTGCCAAGGAGCAGCTGAGTACCATAGTTGTACAACTTGATCGATACGTAATCCTAGTGTATCTGGAAGTTGATTGGCAATTGAGGTATTAACGCCAAGTTTACTAAGAATTTCTTTTTCTGCTTGGCTCCAAAGGGGTTCAGAATTAATCAATAACCCATCCATATCAAAAATAGCAGCTTTGATAGACAGCTTATGAGACATTAAAAGCACTCCTATATTCATGATTTGTTGATTAATTCTATCAACTTAAAATAAAGAAATCTTTTAATATAGATAGGTGAAAGCTAATTTTGATTAATGATAAAATAACTTTTAAATATTTTTGATAACATTTTGTCATTTAGTATAAACGTAATATAAAAAATATGAGGAGTTTGAATGAGTTATCAAACAGCATTTTATATCGCTATTGGAAAGCGTGTTTTAGGGTGGATAATTTTTTCATTAGCACTGGTGTCTACAGTAGTTTCTTTAGTCTTACTAGCAGAAAAGCAAGGTTTGCAGGGAGATGGCTTAAATGCTGTAGCCAATGATTTTATTAAAATTATGTCTCATATCATACGACAAAATACAGCCTTTTTAGATTTTTTTTGGCATAACTCACCAATTCCCAGTACTCATATGGGGTTTTCGACAGCTAATTTTGCTTTTATTTTGTTATTTTTCTTAATGTTTGTTGGACAAGCTTTGAGTGCTTCAGGTAACAGAATGAATCGTCAATTGAAATTTATTAAAGAAAGTATTGAAGATCACCTAATTTTCGAAAGAGCAAAAGGTGTGGAAGTATCAAAAGAAGATATAGAAGCCAAAATTACTATTCCTCGTCATACTATTTTCCAGCAGTTTTTTATTCTGTATATGTTACCGCTTATAATAGGAGGAATACTTTACTTTATGATGAATATCTTAGGTTGGTAGTTTTCTTATATTATAATCAATTGGAAAATAATTTTATTGAACAGTAGCAAGAAGATTATCAATAATGGCTTAACTAGTAATAAAACTATTATTACGGATATTTATTATAGCAAATTTAACAAATGATAGCGTTGATATATCAATTGGCGCTTATCACAGCCTACAGGGAAAGGTAAACTACTTTACTAACCAGGTTTGAGATAATGCCATTTAATTAATTTTTTAATATCAATTAATTACAATATTTAGTTCGTTATGATTAATGGATATATAGCTTTTTTAATTTAGCTTTAGTAAAGAATTTTTTGATGGAAAATATTAATTTGAATAATGAATTATTACCTATTTTTGTTCTAGTTATTCACGATTAATTTAAATTTTTAAACTCCTTCTATGATGGTTTGTAGTAAATAAATAATCTTTGTAAGAAAATTCAGGGTTATCATCTGTAATAGATAAATAATCCTAACTTTACTAATTATTTTTTACTTAAGAGCGAATTGAAATTTTATTGCAAGCAGAACGTTTTTTTATTTTACTAATATAGTTGTAGATTAATGCAGCTATAAAATAAATTGCTTGAGTTAATACAATACAAGGCCCAGTTGCTGCATCAATATGAAAACTCAAAATAGTGCCTATTAAAGAGGATGTAGTCGAAGCAATAACCGCAATAATTAGCATTCGATTGAAATTTTGGCATAGTGTAAAAGCAATAATACCAGGAGAAATAAGCATGGCAATGACTAAAATAATTCCTACCGCTTGTAAAGATGCAACAATAGTGAGGGCCAATAAAGAGAGTAATCCATAATGTAAAAGTTTAACGGGTAAACCAATAACTTTTGCCTGGTTGGGATCAAAACAATAGAGCATAAAGTCTTTGCGCTTTAATAGGATAATCGCGATAGTAAAACCTGAAATCCAAAGTGTTTGTTTAAATTCTGCCGCAGTAATGCCAAGAATATTACCAAAAAGAATATGAGTAAGATGTTGGTCTGTGTCGATACGTGCAAATAGTACTAATCCAAAGGCAAACATACCGGAAAAAACAATTCCCATAACAGTATCTTCTTTTACACGGCTATTTTCTTTTAGATATCCAGTTGCAAATGCACAAAAAATTCCTGACGCAAAAGCACCAATTGATAAAGGAATACCAACAACAAAGGCGATAACAATACCGGGTAATACTGCATGAGAAATAGCATCACCCATTAAAGACCAACCTTTAAGTATTAAAAAACAGGACAAAATAGCGCACACAGTTCCGGTTACAAGGGCAGTAATGATGGCCTTTTGCATAAATGGAAAAATAAAAGGTGTTATTAATAATTCTATGAAATCATTCATTGTTGCTCACCTCTTGTTCTACCTGTTTGAGGTGTAGAATTTCTTGACGTGCTTTTTGGCGGGAAGCAAATAGACCATATTTAGGTGCAAAAAAGAAGGCAAAAAGAAAAATTAGCGTTTGTAAGGTAACAATTATTCCACCTGTCGCACCATTAATAAAATAACTGATATAAGCACCAAGCGCACTGGAGGTAAATCCGATTAGTACGGCAATAATAAGTAACCGTTTGAATTGATCCGTAAGTAAATAAGCCGTTGCGCCAGGTGTAATAACCATTGCGATGACAAGTATAGCTCCCACTGTCTGTAAAGCAGCCACCGTACATGCACTTAATAGGGTAAAAAAGATAATTTTTAGTTTTAGCGGATTTAGTCCAATAGAGCGGGCATGATTTTCATCGAAGAATACGACAAGTAAATCTTTCCATATAAACATAAGTATAATAAAAGAAATAGCAATAATAATTTCAACTTGCAGTACATCTTCATCTGCAATACCTAAAATATTGCCAAAGATAATGGTTTGTACATTAACTGAAGTCGGATTTAGAGAAAGGATTAACAACCCGCTGGCGAAGAATGTGGAAAAAATAAAACCAATTATTGCGTCTTCTTTCAGGCTTGAAATATGGCGTACTAAGGTCATAGAGAGTGCGGCCAGAATACCGGTAAAAAAAGCCCCTACAGAGTAGGGAAATCCAAGTGCATATGCGCCTGCCACACCAGGAACAACTGAATGGGAAAGAGCATCGCCCATTAACGACCATCCCTTTAACATTAGATAAGCAGAGAGAAAAGCGCAGACTGCTCCAACGATAGCACTGACCCAGATTGCTTTGAACATATAGTTATATTCAAAGGGTTGAAGTAATAGATCAAACATGATTTATTTCTCCGGTTGCTTTTTAATGACGGATGTTTGTTCATGGTGGCCATAAAAAACAGCGGCTCTTTCATCATCAGTAATAACAGTTAATGAACGAGGATCATCATCATCGTGAAGTTCTGCACCAGAGAGATTAATATGCCGTAGTACACCGCCAAAGGCGAGTTGAAGATTCTTTTGGGTAAACGTTGTTTCAATTGGTCCACTAGCAAGTATAGTTCGGTTTACTAAAATAACTTGATCACAAAATTCAGGTACGCTTCCCAAGTTATGAGTAGAAACCAAAATTAAATAGCCATTGCTACGTAATGAGCGTAACAGCTCAATAATCGCATTTTCTGTTTTTACATCGACGCCGGTAAAAGGTTCATCAAGAAGTAATACTTTTCCTTCTTGAGCTAGTGCTCGAGCAAGAAAAACTCTTTTCTTTTGTCCACCAGAAAGCTCACCTATTTGTCGTTGTTCTAAACCTGTAAGATCAACACGCGCTAATGCATCAGCAACAATTTGTTTATCTTTTTGGCTTGGAATACGTAAAAACCCCATTTTACTGTAGCGACCCATCATCACAACATCGGAAACGAGAACCGGAAAATTCCAGTCAACTTCTTCAGTTTGTGGTACATATGCAATAATATTTTGTTTAAGTGCTGTTTTGATAGCAGCATTGTTTAATGTTACACGTCCTTTTGTTGGTGTCACTAAACCCATTATTGTTTTAAATAGCGTTGATTTGCCACTGCCATTGATGCCTACTAGCGCGCAAATTGATCCACCAGTTATATTGAAGCTGGCATCATAAATCGCTGTATGCCCGTTACTATATGTAACGGTCGCATTATCAACAATTAAGTTAGGTTTTTCGTAAAAAATATTATTACTCATTATTATTGACCAAAACCTTTTGCAATAGTATCAACGGTAGTTTTTAATAATTCTATATATGTTGGGACTGGGCCATCAGAAGTAGAAAGAGAGTCAACATAGAGTACACCACCATATTGCGCCCCGGTTTCTCGACTTACTTGTTTCGCTGGTTTATCAGAAACGGTACTTTCGCTAAACACGACTGGAATATGGTATTTTTTTACAATATCAATAACTTTACGAACTTGTTGCGGCGAACCTTGTTCTTCTGCATTAATTGGCCACAAATAAGCTTCTTTAAAACCATAATCTTTAGCGAGATAACTAAAAGCACCTTCGCTAGTAACTAACCAGCGTTTTTGCTGTGGGATTTGTGCCAATCTTTGCCGTAGCGGTGCATCAATTTTGCTAATTTCACTAGCATATATTTTCGCATTTTGGTTATAAATATCTGCATTTTTAGGGTCATATTTTACCAGTGCTGCTCGAATATTTTCAATATAGATCAATGCATTTTGGGCAGACATCCAGGCATGAGGATTAGGATTACCTTGATATTCACCTTCTCGAATAGGCATCGGTTTTATTCCTTTAGTCACAGTAACGGCAGGAATATGTTTGAAGTTTTCAAAAAAACGATTAAACCATGTTTCAAGTCCTAAACCATTCCATAAAATTAAATCAGCATTATGCGCTTTTAAAATGTCTTTAGGAGTTGGTTGATATTCATGAATTTCTGCCCCCGGTTTGGTAATTGATTGAACAGTGGCCGCATTACCGGCGACATTTTGCGCTATATCTTGAATAATAGTAAAAGTAGTGACAACGGTAAATTTTTTTGCGTATGCGATTGGATTAAAAAGAACAAGAATAGCGATTATTATTAAACCAGTAAAAGTATGCTTAGATGAAAGGTTGGATCTTTTATACATAAATATTTCCCGGTAATAAAGTAGTAAATTGCACTTTAATGAGAATGATTATCAACTATATATGAAAGATGTCAATATGATCAATTATTGTAATTGTAATGTAGATAACAGATATGAGAGCCTCTTCACAACTAAACGCTAAAGGGGGTAATTTTTATTTTTATCTTATTAGGCTATGCTAAATAGGATCAAGCCAATTAGAAGGTTGGTATAAGGTGAAATTTAAATGTTGTGGCATCATATTTATTTTTTTATTAATCGGCTGCTCAAACAAACAATCTAATAGCCCAAAAACAGTTTATCAGAATGAGTATCTACGTTATTTCATGGAGGAACAAACTGAAAGTGTCCCGTTAAAGACGCCTTATGATGTTGCAATTAGACAAGCGGCGCAACGCTATACTATTGATGAAAACTTAATTAGAGCCATTATTAAAGTGGAGTCTAACTTTCGTGTTAATGCAGTGAGTAAATCCAATGCGATAGGTTTAATGCAAGTTAAGGCTTCTACTGCTGGTCGTGATGCATATCGGTTACAAGGCAAAGCGGGGCAACCTACCACGAGTCAGCTTAAAGATCCGGTTATTAATATTGATGTGGGAACAGCCTATATACGTTTTATTCAAGATAATCATTTATTCGGTATTCATGACCCTAAAGTACTTTATTATGCAACTGTGGCTGCTTATGTTAATGGTGCTGGCGCGTTATTACGCATTTTTGATAATAATCGTCATGTTGCGATCGATAAAATTAATAAGCTGTCAGCAGAAGAGTTTTATCAACATATTCAAACAAAACACCCAAATGCACAAGCACCGCGTTATCTTTGGAAAATTAAAAATGCATACAATTCCATAGCTATGATAGATTATTTATTGATTTATATTGAGAAAAAATGACAATGGTTTTCATTATAATCTATTTTTACTAAAAATCACGGCGTTACTGATACGAAAAATTTTAGTAATGGACTAATCTAGTTTTTTATTGCTATTTAGCTGTATAATAAAGAATAAATTTAAATTAGCTTAATTTATCGAAATTTAACTAGCTGACAATTAATTTGTCACTGGTTTTTTAGTATTTTATTCTTATTATCCAAGATTTAATCTATTAATTAGACCTTCATGGTGGTAATATGCGCCGCTAAGTTAATGCAAGTACGTATTCCTTTTGCCCAATTTTGGCTGTTTTATCGCGTACATCACTTACAAGGTGAAGTAAGAAATTGCTTTAACTCACATTTAATAAAAATATATTTCTATACATGTGATCTTGCGTATGGGTCACCACTGTAAATTAAGGATTTTAAATGCCAGTTATTACTCTTCCTGACGGAAGTCAACGTCAATATGAGCATGCTGTTTCAGTAATGGATATTGCAAATGATATTGGCTCAGGCCTTGCAAAAGCCTGTATAGCCGGTCGTGTTAATGGTGAACTTGTTGATGCGAATGATCAGATTAATAAGGATGCTCAATTAGCCATTATTACGAGTAAAGATCTTGAGGGCTTAGAGATTATCCGTCACTCATGCGCACATTTACTCGGTCATGCGATTAAACAATTATGGCCAACGACTAAAATGGCAATTGGGCCTATCATTGAAAATGGTTTTTATTATGACGTTGATCTGGAACACGCTTTAACTCAGGAAGATTTAGAAAAACTTGAGCAACGGATGCACGAACTTGCTGAAAAGAACTATGATGTTATCAAAAAGCGGGTTAGTTGGCAGGAAGCAAGGGATACGTTTGTTGCTCGAGGTGAGGATTATAAAGTTAAAATTTTGGATGAAAATATTAATAAAGATGATCATCCTAGACTTTATTATCATGAAGAATATATTGATATGTGTCGTGGGCCGCATGTTCCTAATATGCGTTTTTGTCATTACTTCAAATTACAAAAAGTGGCTGGTGCCTATTGGCGCGGTAATAGCGACAATAAAATGCTACAACGGATCTATGGAACAGCTTGGGCCAATAAAAAACAGTTAGCTGCTTATTTATTACGTTTAGAAGAAGCAGCCAAGCGAGATCATCGTAAGATAGGAAAACAACTTGATCTTTATCATATGCAGGAAGAAGCTCCAGGTATGGCGTTTTGGCATAATGATGGTTGGGTAATATTTCGTGAATTGGAAACTTTTATCCGTACTAAATTGAATGAATATCGATACCAGGAAGTAAAAGGTCCATTGATGATGGATCGCATTCTTTGGGAAAAAACAGGTCACTGGGAAAACTATAAAGAAAACATGTTTACCACATCATCGGAAAATCGAGAATATTGTATAAAACCGATGAATTGCCCAGGCCATGTTCAGATATTTAATCAAGGTTTGAAATCTTATCGTGATTTGCCATTACGTATGGCAGAGTTTGGCAGTTGTCACCGTAATGAGCCATCAGGCGCTTTACATGGCTTGATGCGTGTACGTGGTTTTACCCAAGATGATGCGCATATTTTTTGTACTGAGGATCAGATTTTAACTGAAGTAAAAAGTTGCATTAAAATGATTTATCATGTTTATGCAACCTTTGGTTTTGAAAAAATTGCGGTTAAGTTGTCAACCCGGCCAGAAAAACGGATAGGTACTGATGCGCAATGGGATCGTGCAGAAAGCGATCTTGCTAAGGCATTAGGCGATATTGAATTTGATTATCAACCCGGTGAAGGTGCATTTTATGGGCCTAAAATAGAGTTTACTCTGTATGATTGTTTGGATCGGGCTTGGCAATGTGGTACTGTACAGCTCGATTTCTCATTACCGAGTCGTTTAGGTGCTTCCTATGTAGATGAAAATAATGAACGTCAGGTGCCGGTGATGATTCATCGCGCTGTTTTAGGATCACTTGAACGTTTTATTGGGATTTTAACCGAGCAGTATGCGGGTTTCTTCCCAACCTGGTTAGCACCCTTACAAATTGTTATAATAAATATCACGGATGCACAAGCTGATTTTGTACAAAAAGTAGTAAAAAAATTGAGTAATTTTGGTATTCGTGTAAAAGCAGACTTGAGAAACGAGAAGATAGGCTTTAAAATCCGTGAGCATACTTTGCGTCGTGTTCCTTATATGTTAGTTTGTGGTGATAAAGAAGTTGAATCGAATCAGGTATCTGTTCGAACCCGTGATGGGAAGGATTTAGGAACATTTGACGTCACAGAATTTGCAGAAAGAGTGCTTGATGAAATTCGCACTCGTCGTATTTATCAACTGGAGGAATAAGGTATTAAAGGCGGAAAAAGAATTCAAATGGCGCGCCCGAATCGTATTAATACGGAGATTCGTGCTTCTGAAGTTCGTTTAACTGGTTTAGATGGTGAGCAGATTGGTATTATCAGTCTAAAAGAAGCTCTTGAAAAAGCCGAGGAAGCTGGTGTTGATTTAGTCGAAATCAGTCCAAATGCCGAGCCGCCGGTTTGCCGTATCATGGATTACGGCAAGTTCCTCTATGAGAAGAGTAAATCGCTCAAAGAGCAGAAAAAGAAGCAAAGAGTTATTCAGGTAAAGGAAATTAAATTCCGACCTGGTACAGATGAAGGTGATTATCAGGTCAAACTACGCAACCTGATTCGCTTTCTGGAAGATGGTGATAAAGCCAAAATCACGTTACGGTTTCGTGGTCGTGAAATGGCGCACCAACAAATCGGTATTGATATGCTTAATCGTATCAAAAACGATTTGGATGATATGTCAGTCGTCGAATCTTTTCCAAGCAAGATCGAAGGCCGTCAGATGATCATGGTGCTTGCACCGAAAAAGAAATAGTTAGGCAACCAAGTAATAGTGTTCTATTTAGATGGAAAACTATTCGCCTAGCTAGTTAGTTATAATTAACAATGCGAAGTGGATATTTAAAATGCCAAAGATTAAAACAGTACGTGGTGCGGCAAAACGTTTTAAAAAAACTGCCAGTGGTGGTTTTAAGCGTAAGCATGCTAACCTTCGTCATATTCTGACTAAAAAGTCAACTAAGCGTAAGCGTCATTTACGACCAAAGACCATGGTTTCTAAAGGTGATCTGGGTTTGGTAGTGGCTTGTTTGCCATACGCATAAGTTTGAGTTTTTAGTTTAAGATTATCGAATTTGATTCGAAGTGATAGGAGAAATGTATGGCTCGCGTAAAACGTGGTGTAATAGCCCGCGCACGTCACAAAAAAATATTAAAGCAAGCGAAAGGTTACTATGGTGCCCGTTCGCGTGTTTATCGTGTTGCTTTCCAGGCAGTAATTAAAGCTGGTCAGTATGCTTATCGTGACCGTCGTCAGCGTAAGCGTCAGTTCCGTCAATTATGGATCGCACGTATTAACGCCGCTGCTCGTCAGAATGGTTTGTCTTATAGTCGTTTCATTAATGGCCTGAAAAAAGCCTCAATTGAGATTGACCGTAAGATCTTATCTGACATTGCTGTTTTTGATAAAGTTGCATTTGCAGCATTAGTCGAGAAAGCAAAAAGCGCGTTAGCTTAAATCTGTTAAATTAAGAGGGGCTTAGCTCCCTCTTTTTTATTATCGATGAACCGATATATTATAAATAAGAGTTATTTTATGAATAGCTGCTTGAAGATGAAAATTGTTTTTTTTCGTTTCTTTTTTTATTTTAGCACCTAAAATTTGGGGCTTTCGCGTATTTAAGAAAAGAAACGAAAAACTGCGATAAGCCTCCAAATGGAGGCTTTTTTGTTAGTAATTGCTAAAAAAATTTATTTTCAACAATGATTAGGCCAAAGGGTCGTAAGAAGAGGGAACAATGCCACATCTCGTCGAGTTGGTTGCGCAAGCAAAAGCAGCCATAGAAAAAGCTCAGGATGTTGCTGCGTTGGATTCAATGCGTGTTGAGTTTTTAGGTAAAAAAGGCCATTTAACACTACAGATGTCAACGTTGCGTGATCTACCTGCAGAAGAACGCCCTGCAGCAGGAGCCGTTATTAATCAAGCAAAACAAGAAGTTCAGCATTCATTGAATATGCGTAAAGAGCAGTTAGAAAATGTGTTATTGAATGCTCGATTAGCGGCAGAGAAAATCGATATTTCATTACCAGGTCGCCAAACTGAAAATGGTAGTCTTCATCCAGTAACCCGTACCATTGATCGTATTGAAGAATTCTTTGGCGAACTTGGTTTTACTGTTGTTTCCGGTCCTGAAATAGAAGATGATTATCACAATTTTGATGCTTTAAATATCCCTGCCCACCATCCTGCTCGAGCTTCACATGATACTTTTTGGTTTGATACTACGCGTCTATTACGCACCCAAACTTCAGGTGTTCAAATTCGCACAATGAAAGGTAAACAACCACCGATTCGTATTATTGCCCCTGGTCGTGTGTACCGAAATGATTATGATCAAACTCATACGCCAATGTTCCACCAAACAGAAGGCTTGATTGTTGATAAAAATATTAGTTTTACCAATTTAAAAGGTACACTACATGACTTTTTAAATCATTTTTTTGAAGAAAAAACCCGGGTTCGTTTTCGACCATCCTATTTTCCATTCACTGAACCTTCAGCTGAAGTCGATGTAATGGGTAAAAATGGTAAATGGTTAGAAGTGTTAGGTTGTGGCATGGTACATCCAAATGTATTACGCAATGTTGGTATTGATCCTGACTTATATTCTGGTTTTGCCTTTGGGATGGGAATGGAGCGCTTAACGATGTTACGGTATGGTGTGACCGATTTACGTGCTTTTTTTGAAAATGATCTTCGTTTTCTTAAACAATTTAGATAAGGCAGGATTATCACATGAAATTGAGTGAATTTTGGTTACGTGAATGGGTAAATCCAGCAATAAGCAGTGAAGCCTTATCAGAGCAAATGACGATGGCGGGTTTGGAGATTGATGATGTTAAACCTGTCGCCGGTCAATTCCAAGGTGTGTTAGTCGGTGAGATTGTTGAATGTGTACAACATCCTAATGCAGATAAATTGCGGTTAACAAAGGTTAATATTGGGGCTGAACAGTTACTCAATATTGTCTGTGGAGCACCCAATTGCCGTCAAGGATTAAAAGTTGCTGTGGCAACCATTGGCGCAGTGTTACCCGATAATTTTAAAATAAAAGCAACAAAACTACGCGGTGAGCTTTCTGAGGGTATGCTTTGTTCTTATTCAGAACTTGCTATTGTTAATGATCATGCAGGCATTATTGAGCTACCACACGATGCGCCTATTGGTATCGATATTCGTAATTACTTGCAACTTGATGACCATATTTTCGAAGTAAGTTTGACGCCAAATCGTGCTGATTGTTTAAGTATTTTAGGTATCGCACGCGATATTGCCGCTATCAATAACCTTGCGTTAAATACGAAAAAGATTGAACCAGTTAAAGGCACTGATGCTAGCGTTTTTCCTATTCGGGTGGAAGCGCCTATGGCGTGCCCCCGTTTTTTAGGCCGAGTAATAAAAGGCATTGATATTACAGCGTCAACCCCTATTTGGATGAAAGAAAAATTACGCCGTGGAGGGATCCGTGCTATTGATCCTGTGGTTGATATTACTAATTTTGTGTTGTTAGAGTTAGGTCAGCCCTTACATGCTTATGATCTTGATCGTTTAAATGGCGCGATAATTGTTCGCATGGCGAAACAGGATGAAACATTAGTTTTGCTTGATGACAGTGAAGTGACTATGAAGCAAGATACTTTAGTCATCGCCGATGAGAAAGGTGCCTTAGGAATTGCCGGAATTTTTGGCGGCAAGCACTCTAGTGTCAATCAAAATACCACCAATATTTTGTTAGAGAGTGCTTTTTTCGATCCGTTAACAATTGCTGGTCGAGCGCGTAATTATGGTCTTCATACTGAGGCTTCACACCGTTTTGAACGGGGTGTCGATCCACAGCTGCAATATAAAGCCATGGAACGCGCAACCCAGTTAATCCTTGAAATTTGTGGTGGTGATGCTGGAAATATTATTGATGTTAGCCATCAAACTAGCTTACCAAAAGGGGCAAAAATAACCCTGACTCGACTAAAACTAGATCGTTTAATTGGTCATAGTATCCCGGATATTAATGTTACTCAGATCCTTGAACGCTTAGGTTGCCAAGTGATTGGTAAGCAAGATAGTTGGCAAGTGGTTGCTCCATCTTGGCGTTTTGATATGCAAATTGAAGAAGATTTGATTGAAGAAGTCGCTCGTGTTTATGGTTATAATAATATACCCAATGTACCGTTACGTGCTGATTTAGTCATGACCCCTCGTTGTGAATCCGTTCTGCCATTAAAACGAGTGAAAACGTTATTAATTGATCGTGGTTACAATGAAGCGATTACCTACAGTTTTGTTGATCCTAAAATTCAGCAACTGCTGCATCCAGATTCCGATGCGATGATTTTACCTGATCCTATTTCAACGGATATGTCGGCAATGCGGCTTTCATTATTGCCAGGCTTATTAATGACAGTAATTTACAATCAAAATCGCCAACAAAATCGTATTCGACTGTTTGAAACTGGATTACGATTTCTGCCGGATCCATCAGCAGAACATGGTATTCGGCAAGAATTGATGTTAGCAGGCGTGATTACTGGCAATCGTTATGAAGAGCACTGGTTACAAGAAAAACGTGCTGTTGATTTTTTTGATATAAAAGGTGACGTTGAAGCAATACTGGAATTAACCGGAAAGTTAGACAATATTATTTATAAGGCTCACTCGAATCCTGCACTTCATCCCGGTCAAAGCGCTGGGATTTATCTGAATAATAATTATATTGGATATGTAGGTGTTATTCATCCAGAACTGGAAAATAAGCTAGATTTGAATGGTAGAACACTTGTTTTTGAATTGCTGTGGGATACTGTTGCCGAGCGCGTTATCCCTAAAGCAAATATGATTTCACGTTTCCCTGCCAATCGACGAGATATTGCTGTTGTAGTACCAGAAGAGGTAGCAACGGCGGATGTATTGGCTGAATGCAAGAAAATTGGCATAAATCATATAGTTGGCATAAACTTGTTTGACGTGTACTGTGGTAAAGGTGTAGCGGAAGGTTATAAGAGCCTTGCTATTAGCTTAATCTTGCAGGATACAAATCGTACTCTGGAAGAAGAAGAGATTGCCGCAACTGTTGATAAATGTGTTGCTGCGTTAAAACGGCGATTCCAAGCATCCTTGAGGGACTAAACCTATGGCGCTTACAAAAGCTGAAATGTCAGAAAGTCTGTTCGAAAAACTAGGTATAAGCAAACGTGATGCGAAAGACCTAGTTGAACTTTTCTTTGAAGAAGTTCGTCGTTCATTGGAAAATGGGGAGCAGGTGAAACTGTCAGGGTTTGGTAATTTTGATCTGCGTGATAAAAGTCAACGTCCAGGTCGAAATCCAAAGACTGGAGAAGATATTCCCATCACTGCTCGTCGAGTGGTGACTTTTCGACCAGGGCAAAAGTTGAAAGGCCGAGTTGAAAAGATAAAGCCTCATAAATAATGAATTATTATATGCAAAAAAGCCGCTAAAGCGGCTTTTTTATTATTTATTTATGTCAAAGTAATCTTAAAAAATAAAGATATCGTTGATAGATGAGTTATACGAGTTTTTAGCAAGTCAAACAATTTTATTGGTAAAAGTTACGTTAATAATAATTTTAAATGCACTTATTTTTGTTATTGGGTTACTTTTTTATTAATAAGAATTTTTAGGGAATCAATTAGTTTTCTATTCTACTTGAGTAACTTAAGGCAGAGTTTAAGCTTTATGCATTTATTAAGTAAATGCGTTCTAACTAGTTATATTAGAAAGTTATTGTCATGTTGATGTGTAGTTAAGCTATTTTATGATATTATAAACAACTAACTCTAAAAAAATATTAGATGAATTGCTAGTAGGTTAATCTCATGAATGATTTTCTTCCTTTTTCTCGCCCAGCAATAGGTGACGAAGAGATCCGGGCGGTAGAAAAGGTCTTACGTTCTGGTTGGATCACCACTGGGCCGCAAAATCATCAACTCGAAGAAGACTTTCGCCACAAGTTTGGTTGTCAGCATGCAATTGCTTTTTGTTCAGCAACAGCGGGTATGCATATAACGCTTATGGCCTTAGGAATTGGTCCTGGAGATGAAGTTATTACCCCCTCATTAACATGGGTTTCAACTATTAATATGATCACCTTGTTAGGGGCTCATCCAATCATGATTGATGTTGATCGTGATACTTTAATGGTTCAGCCTGATGTTGTTGAGCAGGCAATTACCCCTAAGACAAAAGCGATTATTCCGGTACATTATGCTGGTGCGCCATGCGATCTTAACGCGTTACGTGAAATTGCACAAAGAAATAACATCGCATTGATCGAGGATGCTGCTCATGCGGTAGGTACTCAATATCAAAATGAATGGATTGGGCAACAAGGCACGGCTATTTTTTCATTTCATGCAATTAAAAATATTACTTGTGCCGAGGGTGGTTTAGTTGCTACCGATGATGATGCCTTAGCGACACGCTTGCGATGTTTAAAGTTTCATGGTTTAGGTGTAGATGCCTTCGATCGACAAATACAAGGTCGTAAGCCACAAGCTGAAGTTGTTGAACCTGGATTTAAATATAATCTTTCTGATATCCATGCTGCAATCGCAGTTGTTCAGTTAAAAAAATTAGCACAGATAAATAAACGTCGTGCTGAGCTTGTTGCCTATTATCGACAAGCGCTTAGCAAGCTGCCGTTAAAAATGCTGAATGTGCCTGATTATCCCCATTTGCATGCCAATCATCTGTTTATGGTGCGAGTTGATGAAACAATCTGTGGTATTAACCGAGATAGTTTTATGGAACGCTTAAAAGAGAGGAATATTGGTACAGGTTTGCATTTCCGAGCGGCTCATACGCAGAAATATTATAGAAAACATTATCCATCACTTTCTCTACCTAATTCTGAATGGAACTCGGCTACCTTATGTTCATTACCACTATTCCCTGATATGCGCGCTCAAGATGTTGATCGCGTTGTTGCTGCTATTAATGAAATTTTTTCGGAGCTGAAATAGTGCCTTTTCAAAATGATTTTGAAGAAATAAAGAAAGTTTCTATCGTTATCCCTATTTATAACGAAGAGCAAAGTTTACCCCAATTATTGGAAAGAACATTGGCTGCTTGTCAGAGATTGAAACAGCCATATGAATTAATTTTAGTTGATGATGGTAGTGCTGATAATTCCGCTAACTTGCTAATAGCTGCGGCTGAAAATTGGGCAAATCATGTTATTGCCGTAATTTTAAATCGTAATTATGGACAACATTCTGCCATTATGGCGGGTTTTAAACAGGCAACCGGCGATCTTGTGATCACGTTAGATGCTGATTTACAAAATCCACCTGAAGAGATTCCAAATTTGGTACAGGTTGCAGAACAGGGCTATGACGTAGTCGGTACCAGACGGATGAATCGGCAAGATTCTTGGTTTCGTAAAACAGCGTCGAAAATCATTAATGTCATGATTACCAAAGCAACAGGGCGCACCATGGGCGATTATGGCTGCATGTTACGTGCGTATCGGCGTAATATTATTAACGCGATGCTACAGTGTCATGAACGTAGTACATTTATTCCCATCTTAGCAAATACGTTTGCTAGAAGAACGATCGAAATTGATGTTGCCCATGCAGAACGTGAGTTTGGTGATTCCAAATATAGCTTTATGAAGCTCATAAATTTAATGTTTGATTTACTCACTTGCTTAACAACGACTCCGTTACGTTTATTGAGTGTTGTTGGTAGTTTTATTGCGGCAAGTGGATTTTTATTGGCGGTTCTGCTAATTATCTTACGTCTTATTTTTGGTGCAATGTGGGCTGCAGAGGGTGTTTTTACGCTGTTTGCTATTCTATTCATATTTATTGGTGCGCAGTTTATCGCCATGGGATTACTCGGTGAATATATTGGCAGAATGTACAATGATGTTCGTGCCCGACCCCGTTACTTCATTCAAAAGATAGTTGGTATTCATCAAGATACTGACGAAAATCAGGAAAAAAAATAATGAAAGCTATTGTTTTTGCTTACCATGATATTGGTTGTGTGGGATTAAAGGCGCTAAAGAAGGCGGGCTTTGAAATTCAGGCTGTTTTTACACATACAGATGATCCTAAAGAGAATCATTTCTTTTCCTCAGTTGCACGCTTGGGGGCTGAGCTGGGCTTGCCTGTATTTGCGCCGGAAAATGTCAATCATTCACTTTGGATTGAACGTATTGAGAAAATGCAACCTGATGTCATTTTCTCTTTTTACTATCGCCATATGCTTAGTCAAGAATTATTGGCGTTAGCCCCTAAAGGTGCCTTCAACCTACATGGTTCTTTACTACCAAAATATCGTGGTCGCGTGCCAATTAATTGGGCTATTTTAAATGGCGAAACAGAAACTGGTGTCACGCTCCATAAGATGATAGCTAAGGCAGATGCTGGTGATATTATTGCACAGAAAAAAGTCGCCATTGATGCAACAGATACCGCATTAGTGTTACATGAGAAAATTCGTCAGGCTTCCGAACAGCTCTTGGCTGATACATTACCATTAATTAAAATGGGTGATTATTCAGCAACACCACAAGATGAGAGTCAGGCTACTTATTTTGGCCGTCGTCGCGCTGAGGATGGTTTAATCGATTGGTCTAAATCTGCTACTGAAGTGAATAACTTAATACGAGCAGTAACCGAACCATATCCGGGTGCATTTACCTATTTAGCTGAAAGTAAGATGATTGTCTGGCGTGCCCGTGTGTTAGAAAAATCACATGATAAATTACCGGGTACCATCATTTCTACTGAGCCATTGCAAATAGCCTGTGGTCAAGGCGTGCTTGAGATCCTAACTGGCCAGTGTGGATCGGGTTTATACGTTGAAGGATCGCGTTTAGCGGCTGAAATGGGCATTGTGACAGGTGTGCGTGTTGGAGCAAAACCGACGGCACAAGTAAAACGCCGTAAGCGCGTTTTAATTTTGGGGGTGAATGGTTTTATTGGTAATCACTTAACCGAACGTTTATTAGCCGATGGACACTATGATATCTATGGCTTGGATATTAGTTCTTCAGCTGTTTCACGTTTTATTAATGATCCTCGTTTTGGTGATGATCAGCGTTTTCATTTTGTTGAAGGTGATATCAGTATTCATACTGAGTGGATTGAATATCATATTAAAAAATGCGACATCATTTTGCCCCTGGTTGCTATTGCAACACCGATTGAATACACCCGTAATCCATTAAGAGTTTTTGAATTAGACTTTGAAGAAAACTTAAAGATAGTGCGTTATTGTGTAAAATATAATAAACGTATTATTTTCCCATCGACTTCTGAAGTTTACGGGATGTGTGATGATAAAGAATTTGATGAAGATAACTCTCGTTTAATTGTGGGGCCAATTAACAAACAGCGTTGGATTTATTCTGTTTCTAAACAGTTATTGGATCGCGTTATTTGGGCATATGGTGCTAAAGAAGGGTTGAAATTCACCTTATTTAGACCGTTTAATTGGATGGGCCCACGACTCGATAGTTTACATTCTGCCCGTATTGGTAGCTCAAGGGCGATTACCCAATTAATTTTAAATTTGGTTGAGGGTTCACCGATAAAATTAGTTGATGGTGGCGCTCAAAAGCGTTGTTTCACCGATATTAAAGATGGTATTGAAGCATTATTTCGTATTATTGAAAATAAAGATGAAAAATGCGATGGCCAAATTATCAATATTGGTAATCCAACCAATGAAGCAAGTATTGCTCAATTAGCTGATATGTTACTTGTCAGTTTTGAAAAACATCCGTTACGTAAACTCTTTCCTCCATTTGCTGGTCTCAAAAAGATTGAAAGTAGTAGTTATTATGGTAAAGGATATCAAGATGTTGAGCATCGTAGACCGCGCATTGAAAATGCGCGTCGCTTGCTCGATTGGGAACCAACTATTGATATGAAGCAGACTATTGATGAAACTTTAGATTTCTTCTTACAAGCTGCAGCGGAAGAATTAGGTAAAAAATAATGAAGAAAATTGGCTTAAGAATTGATGTAGATACCTATCAAGGTACCAAAGAAGGTGTGCCACAGTTATTTAAAGTGCTCGCTAAATATCAACTTCGAGCCAGTTTTTTTTTCAGTGTCGGTCCAGATAATATGGGGCGCCATTTATGGCGCCTGTTTCGACCTAAATTTTTATGGAAAATGTTAAGATCGAATGCCGCGTCACTGTATGGTTGGGATATTTTATTAGCCGGAACAGCCTGGTCAGGTAAAAAAATTGCCAATGATCTAGGTTACTTAATGAAACAAACATTGGATGAAGGTCATGAAGTTGGGCTACATGCATGGGATCATCACGGCTGGCAAGCTAATGTTGGTAAATGGCCGAGAACTAAATTGGTCGAACAAATTAAATTAGGTGTGGATGCGCTTGAAGCCGTAACGGGCGCTAGTGTGAAATGTACAGCTGTAGCAGGTTGGCGTGCCGATGAACGTGTATTAACGGCGAAAGAAAATTTTAAATTTGACTATAATAGTGATTGTCGAGGTACCCATCCTTTTCGTCCTATTTTGGCTGATGGTTCAATTGGTACCCTACAAATTCCAGTGACACTACCAACTTATGATGAAGTTGTTGGCACGTTGGTTAAAGATGAAAATTTTAATGATTTTATTATTAACGCGATGCAGGAAGATGTAGGAACGTCTGTTTATACTATTCATACTGAAGTGGAAGGTATGTCTAAATCGATGCAATTTGAGAATTTATTAGAGAGAATGATTGCAGAACAAATGGTATTTTGTCCATTGCGTGAATTAATACCAAATGATATAGATTCTTTACCACTAGGAAAAATTATTCGTTCATCTTTTCCAGGTCGTGAAGGCTGGCTAGGGTGTCAACACGAGGTATAGTGCTTGATGTTAACTAAACAGTTACAGAAAACAGGTGCTTTTTTATTAGCACTTTTTTTCATTTTTACTTATTTAGTGCCGTTAAATAGTCGATTGCTCTGGCAGCCTGATGAAACGCGTTACGCAGAAATTAGTCGAGAAATGTTGCTTCGATGCGATTGGATTGTGCCTTATTTGCTTAATATTCGCTATTTTGAAAAGCCAGTGGCCGGATATTGGATAAATAATATCAGTCAAATGATCTTTGGTGATACTAATTTTGCTGTCCGTTTTGGTGCTGTGTTTTCAACTATGATCAGCGCCGGCTTAGTTTACTGGTTAGCAATGATAATGTGGCGTAATCGAAGTGTCGCGTTTGTTGCTACTTTAATGTATGTTTCGATGTTTTTGGTATTTGCGGTTGGCACTTACAGCGTACTCGATCCAATGCTCACCATGTGGCTGACTGCTTGTATGCTATGTTGTTTTTGGTTATTAAAAGCATCAACGGTGGCTGCAAAGTTACTTGCCTGGGCCGTTATGGGGCTTACCTGTGGTATGGCCTTCATGACTAAGGGTTTTTTAGCGTTAGCTATTCCGGTGATCGTCATGCTGCCAGTTATGCTTTATCAAAAACGTTTTACTGAGATACTCAAATTTGGTGGCATAGCAATAATCAGTGCGGCATTGATAAGCCTTCCCTGGGCATTAGCTATTAATAAATATGAACCCGATTATTGGCATTACTTTTTCTGGGTAGAACATATTCAACGCTTTTCATCAGAAGATGCTCAACATAAAGCCCCTTTTTGGTTTTATATTCCAATCATTTTACTTGGTGTAATACCCTGGTTAGGGCTTTTACCTGGGGCATTATTTAAGAGTTGGCAGGAACGAAAAATCAAACCGGAAATGTTTTTTCTGCTGTGCTGGTTTATTGTCCCTTTCCTATTTTTTAGTATTGCTAAAGGTAAATTACTCACTTATATGTTGCCAGTGATGGCACCGCTTGCATTAATGATGGCCAAATATGCGGTTGATTGTGTTAAAAATCGCAATCTAGTCCCACTTAAATTTAACGGATTTACCAATATCACATTTGGCATATTGGCAATTATTACTTTGATTATTGTGGGGTTATTTGTTGATCATCCTCTATATAGCCCAGCGGAATGGCCCAAACTGGCATTAGGCATCACTGTTTTTTGTATTTGGCTGATTATTGGCTATTTTAGCCTAATATCCAATGCTAGGTATTGGTTGTGGGGGGCGGCATGTTCTCTAGCTTTGAGCTTAACGATAGGTTATGCATTACCGCAAGATACTATCGATTCTAAATTGCCACAACAATTAATTAGGCAAAATATTTCTTTGTTGGAACAAAGTAAATTTGTGCTAGCGGATAATGTTGGAGTAAGTGGAGGCCTGGCATGGGAATTACATCGAGGTAATATTTATTTATATGAAAGATCAGGTGAATTAAGATACGGTTTGAATTATCCTGATAGTGAATATCGCTTAATCAAACAAGCTAATTTTGCTAAATGGCTTAGCCAGTCACGGAAAGAAGGACAAATTTCAGTGGTGCTTTTATTACGTAGAAATGAAGGTCTGCCTGATGATATTCCTAAGCCTGATCATGTGGTTCGCAATTCAAGAATGGCAATAATGACTTATTATCAGCAGCCATGACACATTTTTTATTATTGATAATTGTTAGCCTGTTAACTTGCTTTGGGCAAGTTTGTCAAAAACAAGCGGTTATATATTGGCAAAGTGGTTTGCCGACAAAAAATAGTTTAGTCTTTAAATGGCTAGTAATAGCTATTATTTTGCTCGCGTTAGCCATGCTATTTTGGCTTAAATTATTACAAATTTTACCGCTTAGTATTGCTTATCCGATGCTAAGTTTTAACTTTGTTATCGTTACCTTGATAGGGCAATTTATCTATCAAGAAAAGATCAGTATAAAACATTGGATAGGTGTATTTATTATCATGCTGGGTATTGTTTTATTAAATATATGAAAGGTTATTTTTGGGGTATCATCAGCGTAATATTGATCACTTTCTCTCAGCTTTGTCTAAAAGCTGGCGTAACTTTATTACCTGAGTTTAAATTAAATCATCAATGGATGAATGTTAATTGGTTATTTGAAAATCTCCCTGCGTTTGGGCTGATTTTTGTCGGTTTAATTGGCTATGCTATTTCTATGGTTTGTTGGCTATTAGCCTTGAGATTTTTAGCTTTAAGTAAAGCTTATCCACTAATTAGTTTAAGCTATGTATTTGTTTATTTATTAGCGGTCACATTGCCTTGGTTTAATGAATCGGCAACATTAGTTAAATTTGTGGGTGTGCTATTAATTTTGTTCGGTATTTGGATTATTTCTCGGCCTGAAGTAAAACGGTAATAAAACAAAAAAGTGTGTAGGATATTTATTTTAATCGACAGCGTTTGCTAAAAATAAAGATCACCCATTAATAAAAACTTGTTTTTTTATTAAACGCTGATTAAAGTCATTTAGTTATCTTAAAGCGATAAAGGTGCTTTATGCTAATCAGAATTAAACACCTACTTTTTTTATTTTATCTAGCCTTAATTGGCTGTTCCTCTTCAGTGAATAGAACCGCTCCGCCATTAAAAACCCAACTTTCTGATCCTATTATGACCATCGCTCAACTAAAGGAGCAACTATTACAATGGTATGGTACGCCATATCGGTATGGTGGTTTAGCATCAAGTGGAATTGATTGTTCAGGATTTGTTTATCGAACTTTTAGTGACCGTTTTGCTATTCAATTACCGCGTACGACAGTAGCCCAAACAACATATGGTACTCGTATTGATATTGAGGAACTCATGCCGGGCGATCTGGTTTTTTTTAAAACGGGTTCTGGTGAAAATGGCTTACATGTAGGTATTTATGATACAGATAATACTTTTATTCATGCATCAACCAGTAAAGGCGTTATTCGCTCTTCATTGAATAATACCTACTGGCGCAAGGTTTTCTGGCAAGCACGTCGTATTTAAATGTCATTTTTAATTATAATAACTTTTTCGTCTTTAGCTGTAGAAAAATGAATATAGGCTGGCAAAATTTATATGGCTTCAATACGTCTTCTTATTTCTGAATCATTTGATCCCTGGTTTAATTTGGCAGTCGAAGAGGCTATTTTTCGTCAAATGTCAGTCAAGCAACGGGTTATGTTTCTTTGGCGCAATAATGATACAGTCGTTATTGGACGAGCACAAAATCCATGGAAAGAGTGTAATACCCGAAAAATGGTACAAGATGGGGTTAAATTAGCTCGCCGCCGAAGTGGTGGTGGTGCGGTTTTTCATGATTTAGGAAATAGCTGTTTTACCTTTATGGCAGGTAAACCCGCTTATAATAAAACAGTTTCAACCCAAATTATTATTGCAGGGTTAGCTGAGCTTGGGGTTATTGCTCAAGTAGCTGGTCGAAATGATTTAGTTATTCGTTCCGCACATGGCGAGCGTAAAATTTCAGGATCAGCTTATTTTGAAACTCATGATCGCGGTTTTCATCATGGTACTTTACTCATTAATACGGATTTAAATCGATTAGCCAGTTATTTAAATCCAGATCCAAAAAAGTTGATTAGCAAAGGTATTACTTCTGTGCGTTCTAGGGTAATGAACTTAGCTGAAATTGATGCCGGCATTACTCATCAAAAAGTTTGTAACGCTTTCGCAAACAATTTTTTCAACTATTATGGTGAAGTAGTGAAGGCAGAAATAATTTCGCCAACTAACATGCCTGATTTACCCGGTTTTATTGACGTTTATGCTAAGCAATCTAGTTGGGAATGGAATTTTGGCCAAGCGCCGACTTTTAGTCATATACTTGACACACGATTTGTTTGGGGTGGCGTTGAACTTTATTTTGATATTGATAAAGGCAAAATTTCAGCTAGTAAAATTTATACTGATAGTTTAGATCCATCGCCATTGGAGCTTTTTAGTCAAAAGTTGATTGGGAAAAAATACCAACCAGCAACAATTAAGGAGATAATCGCGGAGATACAGGTTCAATATCCAGATCTTAATCAGCAACTTATACAATTAGAAAATTGGTTGGTTAATGAAATAACATGAATAAAGTTAGTCATTATTAATTATTAGCACTCATTGCTAGCTAAACAAATATTCATGCGAATTTTATTGTAGACAGGACATAAAGCCAGTATTTAGACTGGCATATAGCAATGAATAATTAAAAATTTTAGCTTAGTCCATAAATTGATTAAAATCGGGTAACTGCCCATTTTGACGAAATTTAGCCGGTGTAGTATTAAAATGTTTTTTAAAAATGCGAGTAAATGTTGCTTGGGAGCTAAAACCGTATTGTAGAGCTATATCCAAAATAGAAAATTTATCTTCTCGTAATAGCCTGGCTGCTTCAAGTAAACGACGTTTACGAACATATTCACCTAAGGTGCAACCTTTTAATTGCTTAAAGATCCGTTGTAAATGCCATTTAGAATAACCACTTTTATTAGCAATGGTATCAATCTTAATGCCTTCATTTCGTTGTAATTGGCTCTCTAACCAATTAACAATATCATTGATTACATTTTCCGACATGTTCACCTTCCACAATCAGTGGGTAAATAGCCTAGCTGTAAAGAATCATTCATTTATTTATAAATTCTATTTTATGATTTTTGATATTTATAGATAGGCAAAAAATGCCATTTCTAATTGCTAATAATAATTATTATTAATCTATAATATATTCCGTTTTATTTTAAAAAAATGAAATTAAACTATTAAATAGTTTATCATTTTTTAATAAATATTATACATTAAAGAGTATTTCAATTAATAATTTTTGTTAGAAATAGTAAAAATTCTTATTGTTTAGTGTCTCTTATTTATTATTTTTCTAACATAATAAAAGCATTAAAAAAACATTGGAGCGAATTATTTAATAAATTAAATATGTTGATAAATTATACTAAATCCAATCATAATTAGCGTAACACCACCCATCATTTCGGCTGTTTTTCCTAATAATGGACCAATATAACGACCTAATAATATCCCAAGTGTTGCCATAATCATGGTCATTAGTCCGATTGTCATCGCTGTATGGATGATATTAATTTGCAAAAAAGCCAGACTAACGCCAATGGCCATTGCATCCAGGCTAGTTGCGATGGCGGTAGTAATAAGGGTAAAAGAATTGTGATAGTGGATAAGAGGAGATTTGTTATTGTTTTTAGCGCGATGGTAGCTTTGATATATCATTTGGCTACCCAATATAAATAATAAACCAAACGCTATCCAATGATTCCACTTTATAACATATTGACTGGCTAATAGTCCTAAACACCAGCCAATAATGGGTGTTATGGCCTCAATTACGCCAAAGATAAGGCCCGTTCTTATTGCTTCACGTAAAGAGGGATTAAATAAGGTAGCACCTTTGCAAACTGATACAGCAAATGCATCCATGGATAATGCGAGTGATAAAGCTAAGGTGGTGTATAAGTTCATTATACTGTCTCAGTTGGATAGTTATCCATACACATATTTTTACTTCCAACCTTGAGTAAAAATATGCCTATGGTCTTGCCAACCTTGTCAGGTATTCATGCCACGTTACTATAACATAACGAGTATGTTGACATGAAATTTCTAAACGACAATTTTATTTAGAACAGGCTACTCCCCAATGACACATAGCAAAAGATATCATAAAAATAATAAAAGGCAATTATTTAAATTTTTATTATTTTATCAATTAATGCCATTTAATAAAAATAATAATTATCGTTAATTAACTATATAATAAAGATTAAGAATGTTATTTATTATTAAGCAAAAAGTTGTAGATTTTATCTAAATCATCAAACTGTTTAACAGCAATATAAATTTTTCTTTTTGCCAAACCGACTATTAATATTCCATCTTTAGATAAATTAATTGTTTTAATATGATCGTATAATATATAAACATTATTATAATAAAAACCTTTATCTTTAAAATAAAGCTTAGGGTAACGAATGAATGTTAAGTAAATAGCAATAAGAACTGTGATCATTAATAAATAGGTTGTAAACTGACTACCATGTTGAATAATATTATGATAAATAACAATTGCGATAAGTATAATAAAAATAACGGCATCAATTCTATTTCTGCGCCTTAACTTTATTTTTAATTTTGTTTTTCCATTTAACAAATTAACAATCAATTCTTCATAGATAGCATAAGTTAGCATTAGTAGAATCAAGATAGTCAAGACAATATTGTTCATATTCATGAGCAAACACTCCCATCGATTATTACTCTGCTGTAAAGATAAAATTAAAAACGGGAGGCTGCAACCTCCCGTAATCGGCAATTAAAATATCGAGTATCTTAGCCTAAAAATCCTGCCCAGTAGCCAACAATACCAAGGATAAAGAAACCAACAATGATCCATAATGGATTAACTTTACGCCGTAATAACCACATACAGCCAAATGTTAATAGTAAAGGTACTAGACCAGGCATTAATTGATTTAATATTGTCTGTACGGTAGTGATTGTGACCTCGCCCGTCTCTAGATTTTTTATCTCGGATACAACTAACGGGATATTAACATTGGTCCATTTATTAACTAATGCACCCATCACAAATAGTCCCAAAATAGAGGCGCCTTCGGTCATTTTTTGTAGAAAGCCACCTCCCATGTCATGAACAATATCAAGCCCTTTTTTGTAACCATAGCTGACACCGTAATAACGTGTGAGTAAACGAACTAAATTGAACAAAATAAAAAATAGCAATGGTCCTAGTAGACTACCTGACATCGCAGTTCCTGCACCTAATGCTGCAAAAACTGGACGTACTGTGCCCCAAAAAATAGGGTCTCCAACACCTGCCAAGGGGCCCATTAAGCCAACTTTAATACCATTAATTGCACCATCATCGATATCTGCACCATTAGCTCTTTGTTCTTCCATCGCCATGGTGACGCCTAAAACCGGTGCTGCAACATACGGATGGGTATTAAAAAACTCTAGATGGCGCTTAATTGCTTGTTTACGTTCTTCGCTATTTTCAGGATATAAACGACGGATCACGGGAATCATTGAAAAGCAAAAACCAAGTGCTTGCATGCGCTCAAAGTTCCAAGATCCTTGAAAAAGATTGGAACGTAAGAAAACTCCGCGAATATCACCAGCAGTAAGCTTTTTTTGGTTTGCTGAAGTTGTATCTGCCATTATTCCATTCCTTAATTAATCTAATTCATTATCTAAGTCGCTATTGCCATTATTTTGCGAATTAGCAACTTGTGATTGGTTGTATTTTGGACTGAGTTGAATATAGAGGATCGCCATTACAATACCAATAACGCCTAAAGCAACTAGGTTGAAATTGGTAAATGCCGCAGTTACAAAGCCCAAGTAGAAAAATGGCATCAGATAACCTGCGCGCATCATGTTAATCACCATTGCGTAACCGACAACAACGATCATACCACCAGCAATGTTCAATCCTTTAGTCACAACCTCAGGAATGGAATCTAGTAGATGTTGGACTTCTGAGGTACCAACAGAGATAGCAACAATTAGAGCAGGAATAGCAATACGCATCGCCTGTAGTAACAGGGCTGAGATGTGAATTGTTGTTAATGCACGTAAATTGGCAGATTGCGCGGCACGATCAGCGGCATGTTGAAATGCAACAGTGAGTGTCCGAACAATAATGGTCAATACTTGACCTGCAGCAGCTAATGGGATCGCCAAAGCAATACCGGTACCAATATCTTGTCCGCCGGCAATAACTAGAATGGTAGAAATAATTGAGGCGAGTGCAGCATCAGGTGCTACGGCTGCCCCGATATTCATCCACCCGAGGGCGATCATTTCCAGTGTACCACCGATAATTATCCCTGTTTTTAGATCACCGAGAACAAGGCCAATTAGGGTACAAGCAATTAAAGGGCGATGGAATTGGAATTCATCTAGAATAGAATCCATACCTGCAATACAGGCAACAAGGAAAACGAGTATGATTTGAACAACGGTAAGTTCCATTGTTTATCTCCTGTAACCAACAACGTTGGTGAATCTATTTTTAAGTCGTGAATGTATAACCAAAAAAGAAAACTCAGCTTTTTGCTTTTTTGATGAGAGTTAACATATCCAGTTTGTTGTCACTTGAAACTTTACGTGCTTCAAGTTCAATGCCCCGTTTAGATAATTGATTAAAAGCCTCAATATCCTCATTATCGATCGAGATCGCATTGTTAACCTGGGTTTTACCATCACGGTAGGCCATGCCACCAATATTGACAGACTTTATTTCGACGCCGCCTTCTACAATGCGTAAAACGTCTGTGGGATTGGTAAATAACAGCATAACGCGTTCACCGGCATACTTAGGATTATTATAGACACGAATACATTTTGCTATATCGATTACATGTGCAGTTACACCCGGTGGCGCCACCTGCTTTAATAAAGTTGAACGAACATGATCTTTAGCAACTTCATCACTTACTACGATAATACGCTTAACTTTTGTCTCTTTAGTCCAGCGAGTAGCTACTTGACCATGAATTAAACGGTCATCAATTCGAGCAAGGGCAATGAACATATGACCTTGTGCAGCTGAATTGGCTACCTGTGATGGGGGAGTTGGCGTCGGTGAATTTTGCGGTTTATTGCTAGTCTGTAGACTATTTAGTGCTTTAATTTCACTGCGACCCGTTTCAATAGCAGTGCTAACTAATTCACTAAAGGTAGGATCGTCATCACGGGATAGTAACGTCGCAACTAGCATGGGGACGTTAACACCGGTAACTATATCATATTTGTCTTTATCTTTACTTTCGATAATGCGACTAGCGGCGTTAAATGGACTGCCTCCCCACATATCTACCAAAAATAACACACCTTGAGAAACATCGAGCTCATTAAGCTTTTGATTATATTTTTCAATTAATATATCAGCGTTTTCACCTGGAACAAAATCGATATAAGCGACATTTTGTTGTTCGCCAATCAACATTTCAGCGGTCATGAGCAACTGTTTTGCAGCAACACCATGAGTGCTAATTATAATAGCTACACTCACTACTTTTCCCCTTAGAAGTAGATTAAATAATAAAAATAATTATTAGAGTGTACTCTCCGTTAACGGATGAATACAATCAAATAATCACTGGTATGAATAGTTTTTCATGTTATAAGTATTAACCATAATTGAAACTAATTAATAATTTTATAGACTATCATTTAAATATAAGAAAAAATATGCCAGTGATCAGAAAATTTAAAATACGTATCAATATATTTAGAGAAAGATAAATTTTATCAATCAATTTAATTTTGTTATAGTTGTTATTATCCTGTGTGAAATAATAATAAATTTTAATTAGTAATTCTATGAATATAAACTGTACTTTAATCTAGGGGAGATTTTTTAACTAATTGAATAGGAAGAAGTGTGATAAATAAAAATAACCCTTTCTATATTAAGGGTTATTAAATGAAAAAAAATATATTTTAAGGTGTATGCTACATTAATCACATTGGACTTTAATAGCTAAACCGCCACGAGAAGTTTCACGGTATTTAGCATTCATATCTTTACCTGTTTCATACATGGTTTCGATGACTTTATCTAAAGAAATGCGTGGTTCACTTGTTCTGCGTAGTGCCATTCTTGCCGCATTAATCGCTTTAACTGACGCAATTGCGTTAAGTTCAATGCAAGGGACTTGAACTTGTCCCGCAACCGGGTCACAGGTTAGCCCTAAATTATGCTCCATACCAATTTCAGCTGCTATACAGACTTGTTCAGGATTGCCACCTAGTAATTCAGCTAGCCCAGCAGCGGCCATTGAACAGGCAACGCCGACTTCTCCTTGGCAGCCAACTTCGGCACCTGATATAGAGGCATTCATCTTGTAAAGAATACCAATCGCCCCTGAAGCTAAAAAGTAACGGCTATAAAGTGCTGGTGTAACAGGTTCAATACAGTGATCATAGTAAGATAAGACAGCTGGAATTATGCCACAGGCACCATTAGTTGGTGCGGTTACCACGCGACCACCGGCGGCATTTTCTTCGTTAACCGCTAATGCAAACATATTAATCAAATCAACGATATCCATTGGATCATTAGACAGTTTTTGAGATGCAGTCAACATGCGATGTAATGCCGGTGCGCGGCGAGGGACGCGAAGAGGACCGGGTAAAATACCTTCAGTATTCAGTCCTGGAGCAATGCAGGCCTGCATGGTATGCCAAATATTAGCAAAATAGTGATCAATTTCTTCTTTCGTATGCAGCGCTAATTCGTTTTTCATCACAAGATTAGAAACCGATAAACCGGTTGTTTTACAATGAAGTAGCAGTTCAGCTGCTGAGTTATAAGAATTAGGTACTGCTTTATTAGTAGAAGTTTGTTGGTCAAAATTTTCTTCATCAACAATAAACCCACCACCTATCGAATAATAAGTTTTAGTAAAAATTTTGTTATTATTATTGAAAGCGGTAATGGTCATGCCATTTTCGTGTAATGGTAAATTATTATAATGAAAATTTATTCCACCTTGACGTGGAAAATCAACATAATGGCTTGTATTTGCTAAAGATAGACGCTCAGTTTGCTCAACATTAGCAATAAAATCTGTTATTGATTCAATATCAACGGTTGCTGGTAAATTACCCGCTAAACCCATAATAATAGCGATGTCAGTATGATGCCCCTTTCCAGTTAATGAAAGGGAGCCATAAATATCAACAGCGATACGAGTAACAGAGGAAAGTAGATTTTTTTCGATCAATTGATCGACAAATTCTTTACCTGCTTTCATTGGTCCAACGGTATGAGAACTAGATGGGCCAATACCGACTTTAAACATATCGAAAACACTGATCACTAAGAACCCCCTGAAAAATAAAAACCGATAAAATAATCACTTAATACCAAATGTTATAGTTGTAATATTAACGTGTTGTAATTGATTGCCAGTTTATCGTTTTTTTTGAAATTTACTAGTGCTAGTGAACAAAATGTAAAATAAAAAGACTTTTTATATTTTGCCTATTTTAAACCAGTTGTAATGCCAACTTATTAATAATGGCTGCAGTTAATCCCCAAATTAGGTATTGATTATAGCGATAAAAGAATAGACGTTTTTTATTGCCGGCATCATTAATTATAATGGCATGATGATGAGTTAAAGAGAGGGCATGTTTCAATGGTACTTCAAAGATAACGGCGACTTCCGCCGGATTTTTGTAATAAGAAGCCTTTGCTGATAGTAATCCGACAATAGGCGTTACTAAATAGTCACTATGGCTTTTTATTGGCTGCATTTTTCCCAGGATCTGCACTTGATTTGGTAAAATATTAATTTCTTCATAAGATTCGCGTAAGGCCGTTTCAATTAAGCTATGATCATTGGGTTCACGAGCTCCACCGGGAAAAGAAATTTGACTGGCATGTAGGCGTAAGTTATCCGTTCTTTTGGTAAATAGCAGAGTAGGTTCAGGTTTACAAATAATGGGTAATAGCACGGCAGCACTTTTTTTGCTGTGATCGTCATTGACAGATTGGATGGCGTCAGTGGGAACAGGTAATATTAATTGAAATCGGTTAATAAAATTATCTAATATATTCATTAACGTTGATTATTTTCTAGTACGGGTAATATTCGACTTAGTTTATCGAAAGTCTCTTGATACTCTTTTTCAGCTGTACTATCAGCCACAATTCCTCCGCCTGCCCAACAATAAAGGGATTGTTTTTCAGTTAATAAGGTACGTATGCTGATGTTTGTATCCATTGTACCGCAGAAACTAATATAACCAATCGCTCCACAGTAGCTATGGCGCCGATGAGGTTCAAGTTCGTCAATAATTTCCATCGAGCGTATTTTCGGCGCACCGGTAATTGAGCCGCCTGGAAAGCAGGCTCTTAATAGATCAGTGGCATGATAATAAGCGGGCAATTGTGCAACGATAGTGCTGACTAGATGATGAATAGCAGGAAAAGATTCAACCACAAAAAGTTCTGGTACACTAACTGTCCCTGGTATCGCGACTTTACCAATATCATTACGCAATAAATCAACTATCATGACGTTTTCAGCGCGATCTTTGATTGATGATTGTAAACGTTTTATTTGTTCTTGATCTTCTTTTGTATCCGTCAGTCTAGGTAATGTGCCTTTAATCGGACGGGTTTGAATTGAATTGTCGTGCAGCCACAGAAAACGTTCAGGGGATACACTCAGTACGCAATGTTGTTCTAAACGAATAAAGGCAGAGAAAGGGGCCTGATTATTTTGATTAAGTTTAAGAAAAGCCTCCCATTCACTACCCTGATATTTGGCTTTAAAACGTTGTGCTAAATTAATTTGGTAACAATCACCATTGCGTAAATATTGATGAATTTGGCTAATTTTATGGTGATATTGCTGTTCGGACATATTACTTTGCCATGGTTCACACATTTGAAACTGTTTAGCGGGTATTTTCGTTTTGTTTTCTAACCAGGATAAGCGTTGTTCAACATTTTGATAACTAAGCAAAGTAACTATTTTTTTATGGTGATCAACGATTAATGCCCAAAGATAAACGCCGATCGCCATATCGGGAAAGCTTAATTCTTTTTTTGCCTGTTCGGGAAGAATTTCGATTCGCCGACCTAAATCATAACCCCATATACCTAGAGCTCCGCCTTGGAAAGGAAGATCGTTATTCGCTACGAAAGTGACATTCAAATGTTGCATTTCACTTTTTAATAGCTCAAAAGGATCAAGTTCCGAGCTGATTATTTCATTTTCACGGTTAATTAGCGTGATATTGTCTCTTGTTTCTAGGGTGGTTATTGGATCAGCGACCACAATATCAAAACGGTTATGTGGGTGGTTCGCATTACCTGAATGTAATAACATCGCCCATGGTTGGTCAGCTAAAGCATGAAAATAATTTAAAGCGGCATCTAAGGAATAAGGTAATTGAATTTTTTGCAGGCGCATATTTAATTAGGCAAGATAAGGGTTATTAACGAATATACTAACATAAAATAACGTTTTTCATAGGCCAAACTATGCTAATGTTATATTAATGATGATGTTTAAATTAAAAATGAGTAAAAATAAATGTTTTCAAAAATGCCAACGTTAAATCATCAAGAGCAGCAAGAAGCAGCTGAGCGCATTCATCAATTGATGGCTAAAGGAATGAGTAGTGGAGAAGCAATTGCTTTGGTCGCTAAGGAGATACGTGCAAAGCATGCCACCAAAGGGCAAGTTTATAATGAACCTAAGTAACAAAAATAGCTTTTTTACGTGATCGCAGATTGTTGATGTAAAGGATACGCCTTTACACTGCTACTTATACTTACTGATCTTAAGAAAATATTTAGGAGTAAATGTGAAAGTGATGAATAGGCTTTTTATATTGCTTGCTATGATATTATTCACGTTAGTATCTTTTTCAATAATGGCTCAGCCTATTGAAATTAATGAAGTAAGAACAGCTAAATTTATCAGTTGTGATAATTTAAGCCAGCAGCAAATTAGCGCAAAAGTGAAGAATGATTTTATTCAAACCCGCTTACCATACTGGGATGAAGATAGAAAGCTACTTGGCCCGAAGGTAGTGGTGTGGATTAATAACAATAGCATTACACCAATTAAAAATGGTTATAAAATTCTTTTGACGGTTCGAGGTGCGAGAAAAGATCTTAACTACCAGGTGATTGTTAATTGCCAGAATGAGACCGTTAGTTATCAAATTGATATCCATTAAAGATTAATAAACCAACAGCAAAAAGTTGTCGGTATGTTAATGTTGATATTATCCTTTTCGCGGAATGTAAGGTAATTGATCCAACGTATGAGAAATTTTACGAAATAGAGTAAGTCGTTTACGGAAATGTTCTCGTAAATGCGGAGCTTGCTCTGCTTCAATTTTATCGGCAATAACAGGCATATTATACCTTTCTTTAAAAGCCACACTTGCAGCGGCTAGATCGAGGTTTAGTTTTTCTCTTTCTTCTTTTGTTAATTCGGCAAGATTATAACTCATACTCGTATTTCCGATCTGACAAAGATGACTACTAAATAAATTTTAGTAAACGAAACACGCTTTGTCTTGAATAAATATGTAACTGTTTATTATCTCTATAGTATTTTAATAGTGTTTGTAATCAAAATGATCGGTTTTAACCCGGTTTTTGATCAAATAACGGTTAATTTTAATTTTATTTTTATTACAACACCTTTATTATTCCCATAACTGGAGATAATAAAATTGAATTTTTATTTAATAACATAGGAATTATGGACAATGTTGCAGCAAGAGATGGTTAAAAAATTAAATAAACAGCTTAACTTAGAGTTTTTTTCAGCAAATTTCTATCTTCAAATGAGTGCATGGTGTAACTATAAAGGTTTTGAGGGTGCTGCGGTGTTTTTAAAAACGCATTCTCAGGAAGAGATGGAGCATATGCAACGTTTATTCAATTATCTTAGTGATACTGGCGAAATGCCGATATTAGGTCAAATTGATGCGCCAACTGGGAAATTTAATTTAGTAAAAGAGGTTTTTGAAAAAACTTATCTACATGAACAAAATATTACACATGAAATTAATGCACTTGTTGATCTTGCATTGGAGATGAAAGACTACTCGACATTTAATTTTTTGCAGTGGTATGTTGCTGAACAGCATGAAGAAGAGAAGTTATTCAAATCAATTTTGGATAAATTTGAGCTAGTTGGAGAAGATGGTAAATCACTATTTTTATTAGATAAAGAGTTGAAAGGCATGTCTAACGCTGTGCATGCTTAATTGATAACTTCCCATTTTGCGTACAAGTGGGAAGTTTATTTTCTCTATTATTATTTAGCATTTTATTTTTTCTTCTTGCTCAATAAAAAATAAAAATGATTGTAATAATTATTTCTAATAATATGAAAGATATTGTAAGTAATAGTGTTTCATCATTATAAATGATAAGGAAATATTGATATGGTAAAGTTTAGTAGATTAGTATTACTATTAACAATAATAGTCTCATTTCCTGTCATTTCAGCACCACCAATTGTAACGGTGAGTAAAAAACAGTTTGGTGACAAATGGATTTTTAAGCGTGAGGAAGTTATGCTTGAGTGCCGACCCAATGGCGCATTATTTGTTATAAATCCTAGTACATTAATGCAATATCCTCTTAATAATATAGCGGTGGAGCAGGTAAAAAAGCGCCAAATTATCGGATCACCACTTTCAGCTATTTTACTCGAACCTGCGAATTTAGCACAACAGAAAATAGATATTACACCGATACTCAAAACCGCGCAAAATCTTTGTAAAAACTAATTAAAAATTATTGATTGATTTATAGTATCTATCAAAAATAGTTTGGGTGGAGATGTTATTTAAATAAAGACGATCCTGCAAAAATTGGTTAATTTTTGCAGCCACAAACTTTAACATAACATATCGAGTATATTTGATATTTGATAGAAAATATGGGCAATTCAAATTTAATTTACACTAGTCAAATATTTTGTTCTATAAAAACAATCAATGTTAATTTAATGTAATGAATATGTTTATGTCGCTAGCTAATTTTGTGACTGACAGCTAGTATTAAATAGCATTTTGTTACGTCTCTATGACACATTTTAGCGCACGGCTCTCTAGAGCCATTTCCCAAGACCGAGTATTGGAATTAGCTCGGTCTCTTTTTTGATGCTATTGTGATTAAACTATTCTCATAACCCAATGATGCTTTTTTTTATCATAGTACTGGCGATAGAGAAGAACCGGTTTATTATCTAGCGTGGCTGGGATACTCGTATTTTCATCCCAGCCATCAAGTTGCATACAAAATTCAGTATCTGATTCACATGGAATACTGATAGTATTTTCAGCTGCGTCAGACAAGAGTGCATCATCAATAACATAGGTGGAAATTTTTAGTTTTGCTCTTTTCATATAAGTGATCCCCACTAATTATTCAAATGTTAATAAATCACTATAAATACTTTAAGTTCTTAGAATAGTATAAATGGAACTCTTTTCCAAAATAATTGCCACAGCGGTAAATTGCCGGCTTTTTACTATTATTTATTGAAAATTAACCGTTTTAAATAATTTTTGTATTGATGGAAAATGTACTTTAGGCGAAATAACAAGCTACTAACTTACAAATAAGTTGCTTTGAGTCAATATTGCTAATTTAAATAGAAATAGCTTTTAGGTTGAGAAAATAAAAGTGGTAGGTAGCCAAAACAATTATCGCTGGTTTTTTTGTTATATGTTATTACTAAAAATGTTTATAATTTTTTTATTGAATCTTATTTCATAATTAATAATTAGCTAAAATTTGAATTAGTTTTCATTTATTGTGTGATTTGACCGGCCAATTAAATTACAATAAGTTAAAAAATATCACGATTAATAGTGCGAATTGTTAGCCTTGAGAGATAAAAATTGCCATATTGGTGATTTCTTATCTGCCAGATGAGTATATGTAAAATTTGACAAACGGAATGTTATGGGAAAAAAAGCCTTTTATCATGATCTTTCATGTGATTTAACTAGCTTATTTGCTGGTGAATATGATTTTATTGCCACACTCGCCAATACCAGTGCACTACTTTTTGAAAAATTAGATAATATTAATTGGCTAGGGTTTTATCTGAAAAGTCGTGATACGCTTGTGCTTGGGCCTTTTCAGGGTAAAGTTGCATGTGTGCGTATTGCGCAAGGAAAAGGTGTTTGTGGGACCGCTTTTTATAGAAAATAGAGTACAGCGTATTGCCGATGTCCATTCTTTTGCCGGGCATATTACTTGTGATAGTCTCAGTCGTTCAGAGAGAGTTTTGCCGCTGTAAGTCGATGGACAGTTAATAGGTGTATTAGACATTGATAGTCCTATTTTTGATCGTTTTGATGAAGAGGATGAAAATGGTCTGAAAGCCTTAGTTGTAATACTTTGTAACCACTTGAAAGCGTGTGTTATAGCAAAATATCCACAAATTAATGTAATTTAACAGTTGGTTTGCGTGGCAATTGTCTGCAACGCTATTATAATATCGCCTGTTCATGCCTACGTTGGTTGGCAAAACCGTTGTAATCAGGAAATTTCATGGAAAATCAACCTAAGTTGAATAGTAGTAAAGAAATAATTGCTTTTTTGGCTAAGCGTTTTCCTCACTGCTTTATTGCTGAAGGTGAGGCTCGTCCACTGAAGATTGGAATCTTTCAGGATATTGTGGCGAGACTGACTGAAGAGGATGGCATCAGTAAAACTCAATTGCGATCTGCTTTGCGGATGTATACTTCTAGTTGGCGTTATCTTTATGGTGTCAAAGAAGGTGCTAAACGTGTTGATCTGGATGGTAATGATTGTGGTGATTTGGAAACAGAACATGTGGCGTATGCACGTCAACAGTTGATTGAAGCAAAGGCTCGTATCCATGCTCAACGTACCGAGCAAAAATTAAAAAAACGGGAATTTCAACAGAAAGCACCTAAGACAGATAACGAAAAAGCTTTACCGGCAACTTCTAGCAAGAGAAATGGGGCCTTGCGCTCAACGACCAAGGAAATAAATAAAAAAAATAAACATTATTCTTACTCTAAAAATCAAGCTAAAAAAGCCCATAATAGTAAAACGGCTAATCTAACCAAATTACAATCAGTAACGGATATTTCTACATTAAAAGTTGGTCAAGTATTAAAGGTTATGGTTGGCCAAAGTATTGTAGATGCGTCAGTGCTTGAGATAGCTAAGGATGGTGTTCGAGTACAATTGACGACAGGATTGGCAATGATTGTACGCGCTGAGCATTTAAAGTTCTGATATGGAGGCCAATCACGGCATGAATAATTATATTAAACTGGCTTTTGTGTTTGGTATAACTACAATGGCTACTTCATACGCAGATACTGTCGCGCCTCCAACACTATTAACAGCTCAAAAGCTTCCTCAGCTTCAACAGGAACGCCAGCATGCCATTATTAGCGAAAGAGTTGTCTCACGCTTTATCCGTTCTCACTATCGTCAATTTGATTTAGATGAAAATTTTTCTAGTAAGATTTTTGATCGCTATTTAAATCTGTTGGATTATAGCCACAATGTTTTTTTACAATCGGATATTGATAAATTTGCTAGTGAAAAAAGCAAAGTAGGACAACAACTTGAAACTGGTCATCTCAATGAGCTATATGCAATATTTAATCTAGCACAACAGCGGCGCTATGAGCGTTTTCAATACGCTTTATCACGGCTTAATATGCCGCTAGATTTTGCTAATAACGATGTTATTGAAGTTGATAGAAGTAAAGCGCCTTGGCCTAAAAACGTTGAGGAACTAAATAAGCTGTGGGACGCAAAAGTTAAGTTTGATTGGTTAAATCTGAAGCTGTCAGGCAAAAATGACAAAGAAATTAAGCCAATATTGACCAAACGCTATAATTTTGCACTAAAACGTCTAGCACAAACGCAAAGTGAAGATGTTTTTCAGTTGATTATGAATGCTTTTGCACGAGAAATAGATCCGCATACTAACTATCTTTCTCCCCGCAATACGGAACAGTTCAACTCAGAAATGAGCTTATCATTGGAAGGGATAGGTGCAGTACTTCGGCAAGATGAAGATTATATTATTATTAACTCAATGGTGGCCGGTGGTCCGGCAGCAAAAAGTAAATTATTAAAGGTTGGCGATAAGATTATTGGTGTAGGCCAAGTGGGTAAGTCGATGACAGATGTTGTTGGCTGGCGACTAGATGATGTTGTTGCGCTAATCAAAGGACCTAAAGGCAGTAAGGTACGTCTTGAAGTTATTTCAGATTCAAAAGGCGCCAAGCCTCATACCGTGACATTAATCCGTGAGCATATTCGACTGGAAGATAGGGCGGTAAAACTGACGATTAAAAATGTTGGCAAGCAAAAAGTTGGTGTACTTGATATTCCTGGTTTTTACGTTGGGTTAACCAATGATGTTAAAACGCAGTTACAAAAAATGGCTAAAAGTCATGTCGTTGCGCTTGTCATTGATTTACGAGGCAATGGTGGAGGAGCTTTAACCGAAGCAGTATCATTATCGGGTTTATTTATTCCAAGTGGTCCAATTGTTCAGGTGCGTGATAAAAACGGTAAAATTCGTCAGGATGTGGATGATGATGATGTTGTTTATTACAAAGGCCCATTGACGGTATTAATTGATCGCTTTAGTGCTTCAGCGTCAGAAATTTTTGCTGCGGCGATGCAAGATTATGGTCGAGCATTAATTGTTGGAGAACCATCCTTTGGTAAGGGAACCGTTCAGCAATACCATCCCTTGAGTCGTGTTTATGATCATATGTTACGCCCAGATTGGCCTGCTTTAGGCTCTGTACAATATACTATTCAGAAGTTTTATCGTATCAATGGCGGAAGTACCCAGCGCAAAGGCGTGACACCGGATATTATTATGCCAACGGGTATAGATCCGGCTGAGACAGGTGAGAGTTTTGAAGATAATGCTTTACCTTGGGATAGTATTGCGCCAGCTAGCTATAGTGTTATTGGTAATATTAGCCAATATGTTGCTAATTTAATTGCTCATTATAAGGAACGTATAGCGAAAAATCCTGAGTTTAAATATATTGAGGAAGATATTGCCCGCTATCGCGCTATGAAAGCCAATAAAAATATTATTTCGCTTAATTATGTTAAGCGTGAGAAGGAAAATAAAGAAGTTGATACGATTAAATTACATCGTATTAATGAACGCTTTGCTCGACAAGGTAAAGCACCATTAAAAACGATAGATGATTTACCTAAAAATTATGAATTGCCAGATCCATACCTTGATGAAACGGTGAGAATTGCAGTTGATCTTGCAGATTTGGAAGTGCATCATCAGGCTAAGCAATAATTAAAATTCACGTTATAAAAAAACCGGCTTTTGCTGGTTTTTTTGTATATAGCGTTTATTAATGTTTATTGAAAATTTTCACATCCATTTTAGGTTATTTATTTTATAATTTAACTTATTAAGATAGATGCTTTTATTTAAGTGATAACTATATTATCTCCGATAAAGTTTAAATAACGGCTATTGTATAATATGTTATAGCTTATATAATTTATCGCTATTTGAACTATCTATTTGTATTCACATATTAAATCTAATCTATTTGTATAACAATATTTAATATTTTTTAGCATGTTATTAATTAATTATTAATAATTTTACAACTCCTTTATAAAATAGAATATTATATTATTTTGCTGAGCAGTAACTTATTTTGGGCATAACCAAACAAATAATTTTAACTCATTAAGCAAAAAATGAAGTCATAATTGACCCGCTTACGGTTATTTTGTATAGTTTTTAACTATAATGGTTTTATTAAAAACAATAAGTTATATCGATAAATCGTCATTAAGATAAATAAAAATGCAAGCTTATGCTGGTTTTTTTGTAAAAATGTAAAGTTGCGTGGTTTTTTCATATCTGCACAACAAAGGGCTTGAAAAATAGTTAAAAAACATTATTTATATTACTAATTTAATGTTAATCGTCATTAATTAATAAAGGAAAGCAATTTTTATGATGCGAATCGCCTTGTTTTTACTTACAAACTTGGCAGTCATGTTTGTATTTGGGATTATTTTAAGTTTGACTGGTATTCAGGGACAAAGTGTTCCCGGGCTAATGATTATGGCCGGTCTTTTTGGTTTTGGTGGCTCATTTATCTCATTATTAATGTCAAAATGGATGGCATTACGTTCTGTGGGAGGGCAGGTGATTGAAAGTCCGACCACAGAAACAGAACATTGGTTGTTAAATACCGTTAAGCGTCAGGCTGATCAAGCTGGTATTAAAATGCCAGAAGTTGCTATTTATCAGGCACCTGATATTAACGCTTTTGCTACCGGGGCTCGTCGTGATGCATCATTGGTTGCTGTTAGTACTGGTTTGCTAGAAAATATGGATCGTCATGAAGCCGAAGCGGTTATCGCTCATGAGATCAGTCATATTGCTAATGGTGATATGGTAACAATGACTCTATTACAAGGGGTCGTAAATACTTTTGTCATTTTTATTTCACGTATCATTGCTCAGTTGGCGTCTGGATTTTTGTCAAATAACAATAATGACAGTGAAAGTAGCCAGGGTAACCCAATGATTTACTTTGCTGTATCAATGGTGTTAGAAATTGTATTTGGTATTTTGGCCAGTATTATTACTATGTGGTTCTCACGCTATCGTGAATTCCGTGCAGATGCTGGTTCGGCTCATTTAGTAGGTAAAGAAAAAATGATCGCTGCGCTACAGCGTCTAAAAACAAGTTATGAACCACAGGAAGCTGGTAGTATGATGGCTTTTTGCATTAATGGCCGTTCTAAAACATTTAGTGAGTTGTTCTTATCTCACCCTCCTCTTGATAAACGCATTGAAGCTTTACGTATGGGCACTTATCTTAATCAATAAAATAATAACCAATCCCACCTAAACAGGTGGGATTTTTTTATTAACTTCGATAGGCAGTTTTGATTTGTTCGATTATTCGTTTAAAAACTTCTGCTTGTTTAGGATCTTGCATGGTGAGCATTTCTTTTTCTATATTGAGTATAGCTCTTCCGGCATCAGCTTGATTTAGTGCTTTTAATATATGGGTTATAAAAGTTTTCAAGCAACCAATTTCAGTAGCAATGGTTTCTGTATTAGGAGTACTCGAACAATCATTTGTCATTTTTATGCCTCAATGAATTAAAAAATAAAGCAACAATTACTTATTGCGTATTTTACACAGTTGTGGGATTTAGTATAAGACTTTATACAAGTTTTTAATTTAAATAATCTATTTAATATAATATTAATTATTTGATTTTAGTCATTATAATATCTCTTTATTGCTATTGTATTACAAAACTAAATGGCGAAGAATGGTAATAAAAATAGGCTTGCTGATAAGTGCAGCAGTTATTACTGTTTAGGTAAAATATTTAATTTAGCCACGTAAAGATATTCACAATTATTTTATCACTTTTATCTTATACTTTAGAAGTTGGAATAAAAACTTTTAGATGGAGGTGTGTATGTATAAAGTTATTTTAGTGGCTGTTGATATTGCTCAAGAAGAATTAACCAGTAAAGCTATACGACAGGCAGTACAGTTTGCTAAAGTTTCAGGAGCTAAACTAAATTTCATCCATGTATTACCTATTTCATCGGCGATTATAAATGCTTATGCATTGGGATATATGGAAATAAAAGATCGTGCCACACTAAAAGCAGAAGATGATATGCAAAATCTACTTGAACCGATCGATTTACCTGCGGATCGCCTGGGTTATACCATTGCTTTTGGATCGCCGCGTGATGAAATTGTTAGTCGAGCAGAAGAAATTAACGCTGATATCATTATTCTTGGTTCAAGAAGTCCCAATATAACAACTCATCTGTTAGGTTCAACAGCGGCGGGTGTTGTCCGTTATGCAAAAACGTCTGTGTTAGTGGTGAGATAAGGATTAATAATCAAAATTAAAAGTTTAATTATTTATTATTTTAACGGCTAGTTTAATCAATTTTATTGCTTTAGTACGGTATTTTAAATTAATGATTATGGAAATTAAGATTTAGTGCTTACCGTTTCAAGGAGTAAATATGTATAAAACAATTCTCGTTCCAATTGATATCTCAGAAAAAGAACTAATAAAAAAAGCACTTAAACATGCGCTTTATATTGCTAAATTATCTGATGCTAAATTGCATTTCTTCCATGTTGCCCCTGATATGTCTCGTTATTCAATGAGTTATAGTTATCATTATGATTTATTAGCTAATTTTGCAAAAAAAACAATCGAAAGTTCGGAAAAACAATTAGAAATAATAGTTAAGCATATTGATTATCCTAAAGATAAAATTTCTTATTCTGTGGAGATGGGGTCACCTAGAGATAAAGTTCTATCAGAAGCAGAAAAAATAGGTGCTGATTTGATCGTAGTCGGCTCTCGCCGTCCCAATATTGCCACGCATTTGCTAGGTTCGAATGCTTCGGCTATTGTTTCTAATGCTCCGATTTCTATATTGATAGTCCGGTAGTTAATATTATTATAATGCTAAAATTTAGTTAATTTGTTTGTTTTTTGGGTTAAATTAATGGCTTACTTTTTTATTTTAATCAAATTGAATGAAAGGTATTGCAGCAATTATTAGTCGTTTTAAATTAGATTATTTACAAAAAAGTAATGCTAATTTTGATCTAAATAGCGCGTTCTTAATTATGTTGTCTGATATGGTCAACAACTTGATCCGCTATGATTACTATCAATAAAATTCTGTAGGTATAGGCCACAAAATGGAATATGTTGAATCTAATTATCATACTGAAACTGAAAGGCAGAGAAAAATTACGCGCCTATGTATTCAATGTGCTCAGCTCCTTTTTCAACATGGTGCAGAAAGTATGCTAGTGGAGCAATTATCAACCCGATTAGGTATTGCTTTAGGCGCGGATCAAGTTGATAGCGCAATTTCTTCTAATGCAATTGTATTAACAACGGTAATTAACGGTCGTTGTATGACGTCTACTCGTAAAAATGTTGATCATGGCATAAATATGCACGTGGTGACTAAGGTTCAGCACACGGTGATATTGGCTGAATATAAATTGTTAGATAGTGATAAGGTTCAACAGCGTCTGGCTGAGATAAAACCACTACGTTATCCTCGTTGGTTACTGGTTCTTATGATTGGATTATCTTGTGGCTGCTTTTGTAAGCTCAACGGGGGAGGCTGGGATGGATGCTTGGTCACTTTTATTGCCAGTGGCTGTGCAATGTACATTCGACAAATTCTTACTGCCCAATATATGAATCCATTGATTAATTTTTGTATTACCGCCTTTGTGGCCACCACAGTATCTGGTTTTGTATTAAAGATTCCTTATTTTTCCAGTGCATCGACGGTTTCTATGGCAGCTAGCGTTTTACTGTTAGTTCCTGGATTTCCATTAATTAATTCTGTAGCAGATATGTTTAAAGGTCATATTAATACTGGATTAGCGCGTTGGGCAATGGCAAGTTTGCTCACATTAGCCACCTGTATTGGTATAACCATGGCGATGGCTGTTTGGGGATTAAGAAATTGGGCATAATATTTTTACTGACTTTAATTGAAAAAATGTTATTAGCGGCAATACCAGCAGCTGGTTTTGCCATGGTTTTTAATGTACCCGTACGGGCATTAAAATATTGTGCTTTGCTTGGCGCCATAGGTTATGGCTTTCGTATGATACTAATGGAAATGGGCTTTAGTATTGAATGGGCAAGTTTTTGCGCTGCAATTTTAATTGGCATCATCGGTATTCAATGGTCACGTTGGTGGCTTGCACATCCAAAAGTATTTACTGTTGCGGCAATTATTCCGATGTTCCCAGGGATAAGTGCATATATAGCGATGATATCGTTAGTAAAAATTGCTCATTTGGGTTATAACGCTGAGTTACTTGAGACATTAGTAACACATTTTATTAAAACCTTATTTATTGTCGGCGCGTTATCAGTTGGTTTATCTATTCCTGGATTATGGTTATATCGTAAACGTCCACGAGTTTAGTTTTGTATTGAGTTTAAGGTAATATCAAATTGTTGCTCACCCGATATTATAAATTTGAATATTAAATTCATCTGCTGAAAATTGAGTAATAATGACTTTAACATCATTTTCTTGAGCATGTTTTCGTCATATCAATTAATTTTTCTTTTAAGAGTTTTATTAATGTATTCATTTTATTTCCTAAATAAAAAATTAAATTTTTATTTAATGGTATTTTAAAGCGTTAATTATATTTTTATACAAAAATGATATGTTTTTTATAGAAATTCATCATATAAAATAAGAAAATAAAATTAAATTTTTTCATGTGGTTGCGACAATAATGAAAAAATTATATGACTAAAGTGATCGATTTATATATTAATTTTAACCAGGATGTTAATTTTGAAATTAAGCCATTTTTTAACGGTAATAATTACCGTGATAGTCGTTTTTTGTACGCCATTTAGTTTATCAGCGACTCCCACTAGTTTTGACGAAGCAAAAAAAATTGCCCGTAATGAAATTTACTTTGATCAAGCTGCCGGAAATCAAGGAACGCTTTATTGCGGATGCCAATGGCAATGGATGGGAAAGAGTGGTGGTAGGGTAGATTTAACTAGCTGTGGTTACCAAGTCAGGAAACAGATAAATCGAGCTCAGCGAATTGAATGGGAACATATTGTGCCGGCATGGGTATTTGGTCATCAGCGCCAATGTTGGCAAAATGGGGGGCGAAAGAATTGTGTAATAACAGATCCGGTCTTTCGCGCTATGGAAGCCGATCTCTATAACATTGCACCTTCTATTGGTGAAGTGAATGGTGATAGGAGTAACTTCAATTATGGTCAATTGCCAACCACATTTTTGACTTCTTATGGTCAATGTCAAAGCCGGGTGGACTTTAAAAATCGTATTTTTGAGCCCAGAAATGAAGTAAAAGGCCAGGTTGCCCGGGTTATGTTTTATATGTATGACCGGTATAATCTTAATATGTCAAAGCAACAACAACAGCTATTAATCGCCTGGGATCGACAATTTCCGGTTAGTGAGTGGGAAAAGTTGCAAAATGAGCGCATTAGTAAAATTACCGGGCACTATAATCCGTTTGTGACCGGTGAATTAACCTGGCAATTAGGACATAAAAATCAGGCAGCGGGTTTATCTGCAATCACCGCTGAAATAGACAACAAAGTAAGCAAAACAAAGCGTAATATTTCTGATATGGCAAACAATTATCTGACAACAATGATTAAAGGCAACCAAATTAGCCAAATATACCATTTTTCTCATTGTCAGGGATATAAGGTTTTATCAGCAAAAAACAGTATTGTTTTTGAAAATGAGCAAGCAGCGATTGCTGCGGGTTATCGATTAGCAAAAAATTGCCAGCGACAATAAAAAAACATTTACTGTCAAATAAATAGCATATTATCACGCTAGTCTTATCAGCGCGGCTACTAATAAATTATCAAGTGACTGAAGGTAATTGTTTGCGTAATAAAGTTGACAGGCAAGCAATAATCGACAATATTTTTTGTATCAGAGATGTTAAAATATTTTTATAGTCAATTAATGGATATAAGATAATATTAAGTTGTAGAAGATGTTTTATAGTCGTAGTTCTGTGTTTGATGCTGTTCAACATAGGGGATATAGATGATAAGATGTTTAAAATATACGCTTCAGACGTTAACCGGTTATAAGTTTTCCATAACATGCAAGATGGAGAAATTTGTAACCGGTTTTTTCATGCAAATCATAAAATTGGAGTCAATCCTCTGTTTTAGATAGCTTTTTTGTATAGATATTCAAATATTATTACCATCGAAATATAGACTATCGAAAGGTAACACTATGAGTAGACAGAAAGCTGCAACAAGAGCACGCCGAGAATTAAGAAGATCTTTAAGAAAAGAAAGCCGTTCGTCTCGATTAAAAGAGATCAACAATGTGGCATCTTTTGCTGATTTTACAGGTATTGAAACCATTGGTATGGCATGTGAAACACGTGATCGTTCTCCCATTATTCCTCGTAGTGAAGCACAAAGACAATATATTGAAGCTATTAAGTGGCAAAAATTGATTTTGGCAAATGGTGAAGCAGGATGTGGTAAAACGTTTATTAGTTCTGCCATGGCTGCTGATGCCCTTATCAATAAAGAAATCAATAAAATTATCGTAACTCGTCCGGTTCTGCAAGCAGAAGAGGATTTGGGGTTCTTACCGGGTGATATGGCAGAGAAATTCGCGCCTTTTTTTCGGCCGGTATATGATATTTTAGCTAAAAGATTGGGTCACTCTTTTCTCCAGTACTGCCTACGGCCTGAAATAGGCAAAGTAGAAATCGCGCCTTTTGCTTACATGCGTGGCCGAACCTTTGAAAATGCCTTTGTGATCCTGGATGAAGCGCAAAATGTGACAGCCAATCAGATGAAAATGTTTTTAACTCGCCTAGGAGAAAATGTAACTGTAGTTGTTAATGGTGATGTTTCCCAATGTGATTTACCGTTAGGGATCATTTCTGGTCTGGAAGATGCGTTACGACGTTTTAATTGTGACGATTTGGTCTCTGTCGTGAGATTTACTATTGGCGACTGTGTCCGCTCTGAGCTCTGTCATAAGGCCTTATTAGCCTATGAGCTTTAAATAGGTTGTTTATTGGCATAGCGCCCAGACAATCTGGGCGCTATTTATTTTTGCCTAGTACATAGTAAACAGCAACGCTTTAATTTATTTTATCTAGACTATGCTATAGCTGCTCAGTGAATAGTAAAGCAGTTTTTTTGTTTTAGGGGGGGGGGGGGAATAGCAGTAAACATCAGCGTATTGCTCAAGCTTTTATCATCGTGAGTCGTTAACTGAATTTAATTACCATCCATAATTCTATTAAAGCGAGCGATGATATAATCACTGGCTTTTATTTATTAAACAAAAAATTATAAAAATTGTATTTAATTTTAGGAATAAAAACAAAATCGCATTACTAAAATTTAACATCTTGAATTATAAATAAAAAATTGATAATTATTATAATAACTAATTAAATTATTGATTATTATATATTGCCTATTAAATTTTTCCTTTCTATTTTTGAGACGATAGCTTTCATCCTCATATTTATTCAAAAATAGAATATAGGTAATGCTATGAAAAATAAAAATATTTGTTATAGCAGCAAAATAGTTTATCTCATTGCCAGTTATCCTCTGTTGCCGGTTTTCAGTTCCACTATCCAACCGGCGAATGACAAAACTCAACTAACGGTTAAAAATCAAATTCCTATTATCAATATAGCAGCGCCTAATCAGGCAGGTATTTCCCATAATCATTATCAGCAATTCAATATACCGCCACAAGGTGCGGTCTTAAACAACGCAATCCAATCCGCTAATAGTGAATTGGCTGGCCAACTGGCTAAAAATGAACAGTTGACTGAGCGAGCGGCAAGCTTGATCATTCATGAAGTCACTGGTTCATCTTCTTCACAACTTAATGGCAAATTGGAAATCGCAGGCAAGCAAGCGGATGTGATTATCGCCAATCCAAATGGCATCAGCTGTGATGGCTGTCATTTCAGCAATATTGGTGGATTAACCTTAACGACTGGCCAGCCGACACTGAATCAACAAGGTGAATTTAGCCATATAAGGGTGAAAAAAGGGGATATTACGTTCCGTAATAAAGGGCTCAATAGTGGAAGTCAAAATTATACTGAGATGATCAGCCAGACTGCTACCATCAATGCCAGTATTCACAGCAAAAATATTAGTTTACTGCAAGGTACTAATGCAATTGATTATCAGACTGGAACGGTTTCACAAATAACTAACCCGAGCCTAAAACCGCAATTTGCCGTTAACATTACCGCACTGGGTGGCATTTATGCCAATCGAGTTAAAATAATTGCTACCGAGCCAGGCAGTGATGTGAAGCTGGACAATATTAAAACCAGTGAAAGAGATTTATTTGTTTCTGCTAAAGGCAAACTGACGCTAGGTCATATTACCACTAAAGGCCATTTAACCGCCAAAGCGCCAGCCGTTATAATCCCAGCAACCAGTGAAATTGTATCACAGCAAGATCTATTAGTTGAAAGCGATAGCCTAATTAATCAAGGTAAAGTAACCGCTCAACAAAATATGCATCTATTTAGTAATATCATCCATAATCAAGGTGAAAGCGCTAAAATTGAAGCCTATAACCATCTCTGGCTGCAAAAAAATGCCCGAGGTGAGCTTAGTGAAAGAATTGAAAATAGCGCGGCCACTATCTCAACCCAAACCGGTGATTTGTTCCTGAGAGCCAAGCATGTAATTAACCAAACTAATAACCCTGACATCACGCAACAATTGATAACACCGGACAGTAATAAAGTTAAAGAGTATGTTGTCAGAGCGTATGGCCACGGTGTTGTTCTCAGCATAAAACTAAAACCCAATTATCAGATCAATGGCAAACAGCGCTGGTTTGGTGAAATTGATCCATTGTTTACGCAATTTGTGCAATTGGAGAAAACGACTTACACATTAGCTTCCCCGCTAGTCATTGGGCGCATTTCTGCCGGTAACAATCTCTATATTAAAAGTGATCAATTAGTTAATGATAAATCGATTATTAAGTCCCGTAATGATAGTTATCTGCACAGTAAGAATATCACTGCCATTAGCCAGAAACTGGGTGAAAAATCCGCCTGGGTAGCGATGCACAATGCGTTAGATAAACGGGCTAACTATGTTTTACTGCAAGGATCTTTACATCAAATATTCGGTTATATACCAGAGCATCATGCATATAAAAAAAGTGATCATGAAGATGCTCGCATTCGTTATTTTGTCGATTATGGTCAATATCTGTCATTTATACCGGCAGACATAGCAGAAAAAGCACCTTATGAATCATTTATTTATGACAGCGCGACTCACTTAATACCCGTTAACCAGCCAGAAATAGGCCTTTGGCGGGATCACGATTTTTTAGCGGCCAGATTTTCAGCGACCAACAACCTGGTTATCAGTGCTGATAACCTGCAATACAATAAAAACTATCCACACGCCCTTAATTCAGTGGCTGAATTACATGAAAAGTTCGATGATAAACAACTTTTAGTCGGCAAAAATATTACCCTAAATAGCAAACAGCTCACTGGCTCATTATCAGCCCAGGCACAAAATAATCTGTTGATTAGCAGTGAAAATATTGTACTCAATAATAGCGAGCTTAGCGCTAACAACGAACTTAACCTGATCGCCAGGAATGACATTGCACTAACGGATACCGGCTTAGCAGGCCATAATGTGCTGCTACTGAGTAAAAATGGGGCTATCCGCTATCAAGCAGCTGAATATCAACGCTACGATGACGATGATTTTTGGCAGTATGATTTGTTGCCAGATGAAGACTTACTTCCTTACTTTGATATAGCGCCAAAATATAAATTGCTTGCGGCGAAAAACCGGTTGGATATGATTGCCGGCCAGGATATACAAATTGATAACAAAGTGGCGTTAAATGTGCCAATAATCAATATTACCACTAAAGGCAGTATTTATTTCAATCGCCCGGAAAAAGCGTTGTTTAACAAACCGCTGCATTATGATCGATTAGAACTGAACTTAAAATCAATCTATGATTTCCATGATAAAGAATATAATTATCAACGCGACTTAGAAACGAGTGAGCAATATCAACCTAAATGGCAAAAAGCGCGCCATATTTTACTTAATGCCGGTAAAGATATTGTTTTTAATGGCTTGGATTTAGAGGCTGAGCAAGGAATAGAAGTCTTCGCTGGTAACGATATTCAGTTAGCACCCGCGCCATTTAAGCTACAAGACAATTTTTATCTGCTATTAAAACGTCGTTTTACCAATTTTAATACCTTAACGGCATCGTTTTATTCTCCGCAGCTTAAATTGCCTTTTGATTTGAGCAGTAATATAAAATCACCTAGAACCCAAGCATTTAAATCTTATTTGACCTCTGAGGGGACTTTACTGCTCAATGCGGGTCGCGATCTTAACTTGCAGGCCGCCGAATTATCATCTAAGCAAGCCACCCATCTCTTTGCTGGACGTAACATTGACCTCTCTGTCAAGCTCCTGACAACCGATTTAATCGCCCAAAAAGAGCTTGAACATACTTATCAACCACAAAGTTTCACGCCAGTAATACAGTCTGGTGGCGCATTACATATGGTGGCCGGTGAAAATCTTTTTTTACAAGCCGCCAATATTAAAAGTGGTGGGGCAATGGCACTGACTGCTGGCAATGAGTTTGTCATTGATGACGTACCTTATCGAGCAGAAATCGAATCTGATGGCTATTATGAAAAACTTCGTCACCTAACTACGCAACTACACAGTGGTGGTCGTTTAGATTTATTCAGTAAACAACACTTGCTTATCAACGGTGCTCAATTGCATGCAACCGGCGATCTTACGCTGGTATCGGCCGGCAATACAGAATTAAAAGCGCTAAAAAATCGCGATCACGGTTGGCAGCATGGCAAATTAATTGATAAAACCTATCAACAAGGGGTTGAAATTCAAAGTGGGGGTGCGCTTAACATCCTCGCTGGTGGCCATCTGCTTTTTCAGGCCGCTAATCTTAAGGCACAGCAAACAATGGATATTGCTGCGCAAGGAGGCTATCTCTACGCTCAGGCGATGGAAGAGACTGAACACTATGAAGAAAAACGTAAAAGTTGTAATCGTTGGACATTGTGTTTAACTAAAAATAGTGAGCATCGTACCTATCATGCAGTAAAAAACCGAGTGACTGAATTTCATGCCGGTAATGATATCAGTTTGTTGAGTTATAATGACAGTATCTATGAAGCGACAAAAATTAATACCCAACGCAACGCAACGCAACGTTAACCAGCACCCAGGGCCGTGTTCTGTTCAAGGCGGTGCAGAACCAAACCTTGAATCAAACCATTAGTAACTCAAAAGATATCTTTATTACTCGGCGCGATAAAGGTTCGTATTCAGCAGTGTGGCAGTTACCGACGATCCAATATGGTGGTGAGCTAACAGTAAATGCCGCACAAGGAATCGAAGCAGATGTTAACGGTCAAAAAGGACAAACGCTAAAACAGGTTATTGCCAGTTTAGGTGATTCGCCTGAGTCTCAATGGTTGAAAGTACTGCAAGACAATCCGGACGTTAATTGGCATAAAGTGGAAAATGAGTATAAAAGCTGGGATATCACGCAACAACAACTACATCCGGTCAGCGCAGCGGTGATAGCGATTGCGACCGGTGCAGCCGCCTCGGCCTTGGCGATACCGGCAGGAATAAGCGCGGCCTCGGCGGCTGGCTTGAGTGGCACGAGTGCGATTGTCATGCAGGGGGCAGTCTCAGCCGGTGTAAGAGCGATTGCCGCAAAAGCGGCGGTTTCACTGGCGAGTAATCAGGGGGATATTTCAGCGACCCTCAAAGAGCTTGGCAGCAGCCAATCAGTCAAATCGATTATTGCCTCGATGGCTATCGAAGGGTCACTAGCGGGTTTAGATACGACAGTATTCAGTAACGGTGATAGCGTTGCGCACAGCGCCCAACCCTATAACCCAACTTTTCCAAGATTCAGTGATGGTGAATGGCAACATACTGTTCAACGGGTGGCGGCGCAATCACTGATTACGTCAGGTGTAGACACGGCGCTTAATGGTGGCAGTTTTAAAGATAAACTGGCCGCCGCATTAGTCAGCCAGACCAGTCGTCAATTACATGCCGAAGGGGCGCATTTAATCGCTAAAAATGGTCAGGTACTTGGCAACCCGGGCAAACTGCTCAGTCATGGTGCCATGGCGGCTTTAAGTGCAGAGATAGCCGATAGCGATAAAGTAGGAGCGGCGGCCGGCGCCTTTGCTGCTGAATTGGCGGCAATTGGCTTGGGCGATAATTACTATGTTGATAGTTCAAATCGCCAGCAAAAAATCCTCGACACCAGCCGAGTGATAGGCGGCCTGGCCGGCGCCTTGGCCTCGGGCACCGCCGAAGGCGCCTATAGTGGCGCGGATGCCGGTGTTATCGCGGTGCAGAATAACTTTTTAAGCGCTAAAAATGTTATTGACATGAAAAAAGAGCTTGAAGAGGCTGAGAGAACGGGCGCAGATAAAAAAGGGATTTACGCTAAATACGGCAAAATTAGCCAAGAAAACAAAGAAAAGGCCATCGCTGAAATTAAGGATGGCACGCCATTTGATGCAATAGGGGTATGGGAAGAATTAAATGGCGGTGTTGATTTAGCGGATTCATTGAAATGGGCTACTATTTTTGCTGATCTCAGTGCTGAAGACCAAACTCAGTTGACTAATTTTGTGAAGGCCGAAAATGGCCAAAGTGCGCAAGCGATTTATCAGTCTTTACCGACGACAGTCAAAATTGCGCTGCAAGGTAAAGAAATTGCCGAAAACGCAGGGGTTAGAGGCGCGGTTGCAGGCTCAGGGATTTCGGCGATTGGGATTAGGGGACCAAGTCACCATATCAACCAAATCAAGACGCAGTTGGTAATATGAGTGAGTTTTTTAGACAGCCTGGTTTTGGTAGCGAAATGAAGGGAAGTTCGCAAAAAACTAGTCAAGTTTATCAGGGGCAGAGTGTGTATCAGGCATCAAATAATATTGGTACTAATATCAAAAAAGGAGACCAATATTATTTAGATGGTCAGCATAAAAATCACTTAGAATTGTTTGATAAAAGAGGGGATTTCAAGGCTGTTTTAAATTTAGATGGAACTATAAATCAAGTTAAAACTGAAGCAGGAAAAGGTAGGAAATTATAAATGTCAATGCGGAGATTGGCTTTAAGTAATAAAAAACTGAGAGGAATACCTCGTAGATTGCGAACATTGCAAAAATGGTCAGAATCATATAGAGCTAAATTTCCAGAACTCTCCGATGATAATTATTTATGTGGCTATTGGAATGTAAAAATCCCTGTTCATATGGCTTTGGTGCAGGGGAAGCAAACTAATCAAAATATACAATCATTATGTGCTCAGGCTTTAATAGATGCGGCTTATAATATTTATCAGGCCAAACCGCATAATGAAAATAATATAAGGGTTACATGCAACATTGTATTACCAGATATGTTTGCAAGTGAATTATGCATATTTACATCGGAAGAATATTTTAAGCTTCATACGGAATCCGGAGAAAGTTATCTAGGGAAAACTGGCCTTCTTAGTAATAGAAGTTTAAGTAAGGAGTGGAATTTAAAATTACCTAACGGTTTTTCAGAATTAGGAATTCTGAGAGTTGATGAAGATGATGAGGGAGATCTTTATTATTCTGAACAATGGTATATTGGTGAAGTAAATAAGTTTTAATTAAAATTTCTATTTCATAGGAGCTTAATGTCGATAATATGCAGAATGATTATCTGAGTTCAGCTGAGATTCGTCAACCAGATAATGAAATGCAAAATTGCAAAGTCTCAGTGGTAGCCGCTTTAGTGAATTACCTTAATGGAACAGATTTGAAATTCTTGCAAGAAAATATCACGCAAGGGGATAGAACGCTGGTAGTGATAATGGATCCGAGCTCTTGGCCTGTCGCCGTGATGGGAGCAAAAGCGATAGTTACCAATAGTGTCACAAAAGGTAAAGAGCAATTAATCGCAGTAGGAATATCTAGTGCGGCTAATGCAGGGATCCAATATGGTATAACCGGAGAAGTTAAACTGTCTGATGTTATTGGCGCCGGCGTTATTGGCTCGATTACAACAGGAAAAGGATACAATCCAACAGTAACCTGGAATGCGGCAGGAGGTTATTACACTGCTGAAATTAAAGGTGATGACCCGTTTATTTCTGCATTATTAAGTAAAGCTGGTGCATCTGGTGGATATGCAACTAGTAATATTATTAAGGTACCGATGAATAAGAAATTAAATCCTGTATCGAAACAGTATGAATGGGTACCAACAGGCATTTGGACTATAACTAAGCCAGTCCCACAGCACTCTCTTCCTTCTAACATGGGAAATATGGGGGGATCAGTTGTATCAGAGCTGGTACCAAAATTTTTAGAAAAAGATAAAGAGGCTCAGAAATGATAAAAAGCCTCTTTGTATTGATAAAAATTTTCTTACTAATTGCTCTATGTTTAAATTTTATAGTGTTAGTTACTTTCCTGTTTTTTGAAGGACTCTCATACTTATCTGAGGGAGTTTTTAAATTAGATATATTGTGGTTAGGGCTAAAAGGAGGGGTATATGGTGCTATTGCAGCTAGCCTAATAATTTGGTTCTTTTACCATATTGTCACCGATCATGCAAAACTGATCCACTAACGATCATCTAAAACTGATCCACTTGGTATTATTCGCACATTTTTGTACGGATAATTTATGTTAACCAAGGAGATATTTGTGGATATTCATGTTCGCTTTGCACAAGGACAAAGCCTTCGAAAAATTGCCAGTGAGTTGGGTATATCCCGTAACACCGTAAAACATCATTTACAACAACAGACAATGCCAACTTATGCTAAAAGAAGTCAACAACCGACTAAATTATCCCCCTTTAAACCTTATTTGCTTCAGCGAATTGAAC
>NZ_AUCC01000004.1:0-28154 GCF_000429565.1 Arsenophonus nasoniae DSM 15247 | reverse complement strand
AGAAGCAAACCTGTTTTTCAATGTGATTGCCAAGCGTTATGAGCATGGCAGTGTCATATTGACGAGTAACCTATCATTTGGGCAATGGCCAAGTGCTTTTGCTGATGACGCAACATTAACTGCCGCTATGCTTGATCGTTTACTTCATCATTCGCATGTACTGCAATTAAGCGGTGAAAGCTACCGATTGAAAGATAAGCGGCGCTCAGGAGCAATAACTGAGTAAAACAGTGGATCAATTTTGATTGATCGGATTTAGATAAAAAGTGGATCAGTTTTCGGTGATCGTTGACACCATATAATACCAAATGTTAAAAAATAAAAATTTTGTTTCGCAGAATAATAATAACTTAAGCCTAAGTATATCGAAGGGTCACTAGCGGGTTTAGATACGACAGTATTCAGTAACGGTGATAGCGTTGCGCACAGCGCCCAACCCTATAACCCAACCTTTCCAAGATTCAGTGATGGTGAATGGCAACATACTGTTCAACGGGTGGCGGCGCAATCACTGATTACGTCAGGAGTAGACACAGCACTGAATGGCGGCAGTTTTAAAGATAAACTGGCCGCCGCGTTAGTCAGCCAGACCAGTCGTCAATTACATGCCGAAGGGGCGCATTTAATCGCTAAAAATGGTCAGGTACTTGGCAATCCGGGCAAACTGCTCAGTCATGGTGCCATGGCGGCTTTAAGTGCAGAGATAGCCGATAGCGATAAAGTAGGAGCGGCGGCCGGCGCCTTGGCCTCGGGTACAGCGGAAGGCGCTTATAGTGGCGCGGATGCCGGTGTTATCGCGGTGCAGAATAACTTTTTAAGCGCTAAAAATGTTATTGACATGAAAAAAGAGCTTGAAGAGGCAGAGAGAATTGGGGCTGAGAAAGAAGCGATTTACCAGAAATATGGCAAAATTAGCGCAGAGAATAGAGATAAAGCCACCGCGCTAGTTCAGGATGGCACGCCATTTGATGCAATAGGGGTATGGGAAGAATTAAACGGCGGTGTTGATTTAGCGGATTCATTGAAATGGGCTACTATTTTTGCTGATCTCAGTGCTGAAAAATGCTCGACTGCTTAGGCTAGTTGAATAATATGGATAAACCGTTATTTGCTCTGCCTCTTGTTTATATCACTTAATCAAGAGACAGGTTTTAATAGCTAGTTTTTATTTTCAAAAATAAAAATCTTAGTTTTCATTAACAAAAAATAAACTAGGCTGGCCATTAAAATAGAGTTTAATGATGGTATCCCCACCTTAACTTCTATGCCAATAATAGCGCCTAGAATGCATGCAATAATGGCTGACCAGCCAATTAATGGCGTAGATAATTCATTCGGCAACACGCCATTTTCTCTGCTTGCATCTAATACTTTCCGGCTGGTTTGCAAAATATAATAGTCAACTAGCATCACAGCAGCAATGGGGGGAAAAATAGTGCCTAGTAAAGAAAGAAAATTAGTAAAGTGAGTTAAAATACCCAGCATCGACAAAATGGTACCGATACAGCCGACAATTAATGTTAACTGAAAATATTTAAATTTTTTACCGGTAAAAATTTCAATGGTATTAGCTATGCCTAAAGATGAAGAATAGAGATTAACATCATTAACTTTAATAGCAGATAATATAACCGTTAATAGACCTATTACGCCGGCACTGGTTGTCATTATTTTTACTACATCAGCCGTATTTAACGCATGGGCAATTAATATTGCTATTCCACTGACAATAAATGGTCCTACAATTATTGATATTGTGCTCATCAAAATGACATCTTTCGTATTTCTACAATAACGACTAATATCTGGTGTCGTTAAAGTGCCTGCGATGCAACCGCCTGCAACTATTGTTGCTCCCTCGCTAATAGTTAATCGATTTCCGTTTGGTATTTTATTAAAAACATCAATAATATTAAAATCTTTTGTAAGAATAGAAAAAATATAACCAATTACGATAAAAAATAACGGAACGGAAATTAAAGCGGTAAAGCTTAAAGCTCGAAAACCATAAGCAACTAGAAAAGTAAGACCCAAACCGGATAAAGCCGAGGTTAATGTGAAGTTTATTTTATAATCAAATATATATTGTATTCCTTCTGCCAAAACAGAATTTTGTATACCAAACCAACCTAATAAGCTAGTAGCAATCGCTAATCCTATTATTGCCGAACCAATTTTTCCAAATCCACACCATTTCGCCAAAATAGAAGTTGATAAACCTTCTTTCATTCCGGCTAATCCCAATCCTAAACTAACAAATTCTAAAATCAAACTGCCAAAAAAAGTCGCTAATATAGCATCCATGAATGTCATAGAATGACCTAATGTTGCTCCAAGCATAAATTGACCTAGCGATGTTAAATATCCGATTCTAACTAAAGTGACTTTAATTATCCCAATCCTAGATTGCATCGGAACTCTATTAGAAGCATAATCATTCTCAGTCATATTTAATTCCTTTAAATAAGATGGAATTAATATATTACTATACTTAAATATATTTAACTATATGATTTTGTATGGAAATTAAGATAATAGGAGATTTGATATGAATATTTTTTCCGATAAAAACATTCTATCTTTTATGGAAAAAAGCTTAGGCAATTGGTGTGTTAAAGATATAAACTCAGACTATATATTTATGAATAAAAAGGGAATTGATTATTATGGTTTTAATAAAATAGATTTTGAAGGCAAGTCTGATAAAGATATACCGATTGAACGTTGCCAAGAACTTTGGCCAGAATTTATAGCACATGATCGAAAAGTAATTGAAAAAAATAAAAAAATCGCTGCAATAGAAATTCATAAATATAATTCAAGCTCATCAGCAAATATAATTGCAAATTATTGTGAAAAAACACCACTCTATGACGATAACAATAATATAGTTGGTGTTGTTTGTTACGGCATTGAGCTTGATAATGCCGCGTTATTGCATTATATGAACCGATTAAGCATACAGAAAATTGAATTTGATGCACAAAATGATATTTTTAGTAAACGGGAATTAGAAGTGATCTTTTGGGCACAACAGCGTCTAACAGCGAAAGAAATAGCTAAACGGTTAGGGATTTCACATCAAACTGTAGAAGGGCATTTAAAGCTAATTTATAAAAAAGCCGATGTCCATAGTATCTTACAGCTTATTGAATATTGCAAACATGTAGGACTTGATAGATATATTCCGATGGATTTTATTCGTAAAGGTGTACAGATAATTGATGAATGATTTTTCTATCTTAACACCTGAAATGCGTTGCCCGATTTTGTCGCTGAAGCTGAAATGGTGGCAAATTAAAATACAAAGTTATTCAAGTGGTTACCACTGATAACCGCCTGCGAGTTGGAGTGAGGCTTTCATCGCTTAGGTCAAAAACCGATTGCACAACGTCTTGATTTTACAGTCGGTTCTTTCGCCGTCTAAAATTTTACTTTATAATCGCTTTTGGCCATTGTGACTACTCAGATGAGTTGCTTGGTTAGCAGTGATGGCAGGTAGCCGACTGTCATCACTGCATCGCTTTTTTATCCCTATCTCCCGCTTTTTGCCTGATTTTCCCTAAAGTTTGCTTGACTTAACTCTCCATCAGCTTGGTTTTAATTATCGTTTTAGTAACCGCTTGGCCAACTGTTATATTGTAGCTAGCGTTACAAACTACCGCTTCATATTGCCTGCCTGTTGATCCATGTATAGCTAAAACAAGGGTTAGTTAATTAAAGTATAAAAGTTTGACAATGGGTTAACGCGTTTTTCGTAATAGTTCTATTTATTCAATAAAGTCACTCAATTTTTGTCCGTTGGATGTATAAAACTAACGGTAAGAAACGACAAACAAATTAGTAAAACAGTTATAGTTCGGTCGTTATTACCCTTTATGACCCATATTTAATCTACGAAACCATTTAATGACGCTAAAATGCAAGTGAGGAAAAAGGAATGCAGTCCACACGATTTCGTAATGTTATTGTCTTCGGTGACAGTTTATCTGACACAGGTCTGATGGCCAGTTCCATTATTGGCAAGCTGGCGAGTGCATTCGGTGCCATGACAGTTAATCCGACTGGCCGTTATAGTGATTGCCGTAACTGGACAGATCATATGTTTGAGGCGGCAACTGGCGGAGAATCGCTGATGATGGCGAGTGCTAGCATCTCAAAAAATTAACTAGCAAACATCAATCATTTTCGCAAGATTCCGGCTGGGGACAGAGTTCTGACCTATGGTTTCGCTATGCTAATTACGCTGTCGGTGGTGCTACAGGCGGGATACCGTACGGTATTGCTCACAAATGCTCACTCACTACCATGAAAAATGAGGTCAATGCGTTTCGGAAAGATTTTTCATCATTAGGGATAACAGATGAAAATTTTCTTTTTATTGTTTGGTTTGGCGCTAACGACCTTTACACGGCTGGTTTGCCTGCCAGCCGGATGAGCGAAGTAGCCATTAAAGTTGCTGATAAACGTAGAAAAGAGCTGGCTAGTATCGTAGGTGCAAGTAATGCACACTTTATCTATATAAATATGGGACTGCCACTATCGGCTGCGCGTTATCAGGAGATGGTTAATTCTGCCAGGCAGAAATATCAAACGTCTGCCAATAAGGATAAAGCTAAGCGTATTTTTGATAACGTCAGGCAACAGATTAATAACTTTGAAAGTGGAGCAATGTTATTTAACCACACGCTAAGAGAGATAACTGAACGTAATGGCGATATGTATGTTGATATGGCGTCGTTACTGAAACCCGAATCGATGACTAATTTGTATGAAAAGTTACATTTATTAGCAGGGGTACAAGCCGCTGGCACCAGTAACCAATTTATCGATAGTTGTAATTACGATATTATTATGGGTAATAAAACCAAAGTGTCTACCTCAGATAAAGCCCATCCAATGGATCGTGTTTATCGCGTGGTATGGCAGAAAATCTGTGAGGCGCTATGGGAAAAAGGTTACACCTTCGGCACCCTGCCTGTCGCTAGAGGAACTAATTGTACTCATTTCTGTACCAGGCTTTGAGGGGGGCAATAAATAAAATAAGGTTGTTTGTATCATGTCATTTTTGTGCAGATGAAAAAGCCTAAAATTCTGCATGGTAGATAAAATGTAACTATCAGCCTTAGAAGCAATAGTGGAAACTATTCGTGCAGAATGAAATAGAATGCTAGGTTATTGTTGAAGACACTCGCCAAAATGGCATAAGACAACGACAATAGTTAGAAGAGCCCAGCCAAGCGCTGGGTTTATCCTTTAACCCTCAATGGTTTTTAACTAGCCGAATGACCAACTCACCGGCTTGGCGGTTAATGGTGAAGTGACTGCCGATATGAAACCCCAGTTCGCTTAGCCACTTGCCACTAATGATCATTTGTGGGCTGGGGTTGGGTTTTCGTCTATTTGGTAAATAACCAACTGTATATCTTCTTGATTTTACAGTTGCCTCTGTCACCGTCAGTGGTTTTACTTTACAATTGCATTTAGCCATCGTGACTATCTCCGTTAGTTGCGTGGTTAGCAGTGATGACAGGCTGCAACCTGTTATCACTGCGTTGATTTGTTATTTGTCCTTTTTAACGCCATGTCTGGTGTTTTTACTAACTTCCGTTACAGCCTGCGTGACTTGGCTTTTTACCATAATGGCATCAATCACTGCTTTTACGACCGCTTGGTCAGTTGCTGACATGGCGGCCAGCGCTTCAAAGCGCAGTTTCATATCGTCCTTAGGCTCACATTCTTCTGGCTCAAACAATAGAAAATCTGAGGTGACATGTAAAACGACAGCCAGCTTTTTGAGGGCATCAGCCGTAGGTAAAGAACTACCCGACTCGTAGCGTTTTATCTGTTGGACATGAATACATGTGGCATCCGACAGTCCTTGTTGGGTCAATCCACGTTGTTTGCGTAAGGTGACGACACGTTGGGAGAAGCTCATGTTTATTAACCCGTAATCAATGGTGATCATGATAATAGCTCGTCCTTGATTGACTTGTCGATGATATATTAAATGATACTATAAAAGTACATAAAAGAACCTTAACAAATTTTTAAAGTAAATCTGAAAAAGTTACCTGACTCAAAAAATCTAGAATTGGTTTATCACAATGCTTTATAACTTATGTACAAGTAAGAGAGCGTTAAATTAGCTAACACTCTGTTAATCTGGAGGGTAATTGTTTTGGCGGGTGATAAGAACAATTAAATGATTTTAAATTATGTATGCAAATTGATTATTAATTTTTCTAAGAATGTTTTTTAACTGCCGCTAAAACATCGGGTTTTTTGAGTTCAGAAATAAGAAAATCAACCCATTTTTTAGAGTAAAGATAGCCATCAAATCCTTCACTATAAGCGACGTATGAATTTTTAAAATAGATGTCAATATTTGATGGTCTGGTTTTAAAATATTGCCAGCATTTGGTATGCCAATATCTGTTAAAAAATATAATTTTTTTTCTAACAAGTTCGATTACTTTCGTTGGTTTTAATTTATAGGGATTTTCTAACTCTTTAATAAATGTTATTCCTTGTTCATAATTTCGACGTTCTTCTATATTTAATTTATTGATATTCACGAATTCGATTGCTAAGTCAGAAGATTTAGCATGATTTCCTAATTTTGGTACTAAAAAACACGAAGGCGATATTTTTGGCTTTCAAGAATTGAATCATCTAAATTTGCTCGATATGTTTCCATATATTGCCTAACAACTTTATAGTTTTTTGTTTGCAGTTGCTTTAAAGACTCATTTTGAGCTTGCTCTGATGTTCGAGTTAGTTGCATGGCGATAGCTAAATTGGTATACAGAGCTTGTTCATCACCAAACTCTTTAATCAACAATGTCTCAAAGTTACTGAGCGCTGATTGACACTCTCCAGCAACGGCTAAATCAACAGCTGGCAGACTTCGATGCTCAATTTTATTACGTAGACCAATTAAAAATTTGAGATTATATTTTTCAGGCGATTCTATACCTTGCCAGTAGACATTAGAACATTCGCTAAGCTCCCAGGCTTTCTTTTCTCCATCAATTTTTATTGCCTTTCCATTTTGATCGGTGTGGTAATAATTTTGCCCGTGTTTTTCAAAAATCGCATGAAATAAAGCTGTATAAGCTATAATGATGTTAACGATATAACCATAGGTTTTGAAAGTAGCATATGGGTTGTTATAAGTAGATACAGCAAGGAGAGCAAACTCTTTTGCTTTGTGAAGTAAAATACTTTTTGCTGATGGAATAGTAATATTTGAATATTGAAGTTTTTGGCTGTGAATCATCCTGAATTAATCTTTAGTTAAATAACATATGCCAGCTATGGAATAATGTTTACCATCCTTTTGTATATATTGATGCCATCTTTTTGAAGGATATGTTCCGCAAGTTTGTTTTTTCCATCCTGTCGCGGCTGATAGTTCATTTATTGTAAAAGACTCATTATTTTTTTCACGCTGAATCAAAAAATCATAGGCTAAATCAACTTTATCGTATTTACTCAATTGGATCCTCCAACTATTTAGCTTGAGGTTTTTAAAAAATTAAATCTATTTTAATTAATTTAAATTATTAAGCGATAAGTTGGATTTTCTATTGATATAAAACAAAAAACCACGCAACAGCGTGGATTTTTATGGTTTCTATCTAATGCAAAAAGTGTTGGAAAGAGTGAAAATAGCAAACCTGTCAAACATTAAACAAAAAGTTCATTACATCGCCATCTTGCACAATATAATCTTTACCTTCAGCGCGCATTTTGCCGGTTTCTTTGGCGCCTTGCTCGCCGTTATAGTGAATAAAATCGGCAAATGAGATTGTTTGGGCGCGGATAAAGCCTTTTTCAAAGTCGGTGTGAATTTTGCCCGCCGCCTGCGGCGCGGTGACACCAACTGGAATGGTCCAGGCGCGAACTTCTTTAACGCCGGCTGTGAAGTAAGTCTGTAAATTGAGTAACTGATAACCGGCGCGGATCACGCGATTTAGTCCTGGCTCTTCAATACCCAGTTCGGTCATAAATTCGTCGCGTTCATCTTCATCCAGTTCGGCGATATCGGCTTCAACAGCGGCGCAGACTGGCACCACAACCGACCCCTCTTTTTCAGCAAAGGCACTGACTGCATCTAGGTGGGGATTGTTTTTAAAACCATCCTCACTAACATTGGCAATATACATGGTGGGTTTCAGGGTTAAAAAGCTGAGATAACGAATGGCCGCTTTTTCTTCTTTACTTAAGGCTAAAGTCCGTAGCATTTCTGCCTTTTCAAGATGGGGTAAACATTTTGTCAAAATGTCTAATTCAAATTTTGCCTCCTTATCACCCCCTTTCGCTTTTTTCTGAATACGATGAATGGCGCGTTCACAGGTGTCTAAGTCAGCTAATGCCAATTCAGTATTGATGGTGTCAATGTCCGCGAGTGGATCGACCTGGCCGGCAACGTGAACGATGTTGTCATCGTCGAAACAGCGAACGACATGGCCGATGGCTTCGGTTTCACGGATGTTGGTTAAAAATTGATTGCCTAAACCTTCACCTTTAGATGCCCCTTTTACTAATCCAGCGATATCGACAAATTCCATTGTGGTCGGTAATACTCGCTGTGGTTTGACAATTTGCGCTAATTGATCGAGACGAGGATCGGGCATCGGTACCACACCCGTATTAGGCTCAATCGTACAAAAAGGAAAGTTTGCAGCCTCGATGCCGGCTTTAGTCAGTGCATTAAAAAGTGTTGATTTTCCTACATTGGGCAGACCAACGATACCGCATTTAAATCCCATAAATATGTTACCTTAATTTTTATCTGTTCAACCGCGTATCGCTAATTGATAAATGTGAATGAATTTGCCGCTGATTATACACCTAAAAATGATCTTGCCGAAGCGATGATGGCATACTATTAATTTGCTGCCTTAAACGCGTGTAAGCGGTTTACTGCTTTATTAACGCCTTCATTAAGCAGGATCGGTGTGCAGCCTATTGCTTCATCTATGGTGTCATTGATTAATTTTTGTTCCGCTAGGGTCGGTTTGCTTAATACAAATCCAACAACTTTATTTTTATCACCAGGATGACCAATACCAATACGTAAACGGTAAAAATTAGGGTCGTTGCCCAGCTTATTTTGAATATCTTTAAGACCATTGTGTCCGCCATTGCTGCCGCCCAACTTTATTTTGGCTGTTCCTGGCATTAAATCTAATTCATCATGGGCAACAAGGATTTCAGCTGGCTTGATACGATAAAAATTGGCCAATGCTAACACTGATTTTCCACTGAGATTCATATAGGTTGTCGGTATCAGTAAGCGAACATCATTACCTGCCAAGTTGATCCTGGCGGTATAACCAAAGAATTTACTCTCTTCTTTGAGTAATTGATTATAATGTTTGGCTAATAATTCGACGTACCAGGCACCTGCATTATGCCGGGTTAGCGCATATTCAGCACCTGGGTTAGCCAGACCGACGATCAATTTTATGTTACTCACCATATTCTTTCACTATTTAGCCAATTTTATTAAGGTACATAGCTTACCTTTTCTGACAACGCAGTACAAAAAGTTAAATTTGATGACAGTAAAATCGATTAATCAGGTTAGTAGCATGACGGTAACTATTTTTTCAATAAAAATAGTTTTATGTATAGATTTGTGAATAAAATCTTACCTAGTGTGATCACTTCCTCAATCTTTGTCAGAAAATTATTACTATAATATAGTAAAAGAGCCGCTATTTTTATTATTTAATATTGTACATAGAGATAAGTATTCTGGAGGGTATGATATGAAAAGAAAACAGTCTTTTTTATTAGGTAATTGCCTGATGGTTACAGGGATGGCAATTATGGTGATCAGTATCGCCTATAATATTTGCAATCATGTTTTTCAGTTAGATCTACCCGAATATTTAGCAGAAATATCACTGATTAGTCTTTTTATTGGTGCTTTGATTTGGTTAGCCGGTGCCAGGGTGGTAGGGCATGAGGGCATTGCTGATCGTTATTGGTGGCTAAGAAATTTTGATGAGCGTCATCGCCGCTAATCGTTAACGTTTTAGTTGAAGCAACAAGATATCCGGTCAAAATAAATTTGATCGTATTTTAATTAATACATTTATTATTAGGGTTATACTGTTATTATCTTATCGCAAATAAAAACCCCGTGATAAGTATCAAAGGGTTTTCGGTAATACTAAGTTAATCAATGCGGCCGCTAAAAATTTAACTCAGGGTAATTTATTATTTAGTGTTCAAACATCGCTGAGATCGACTCTTCATTGCTGATCCTACGAATGGCTTCAGCCAACATGCCTGACAGCGTTAAAGAGCGAACCTTATTGAGCTGTTTGATTTCAGCTGATAAGGGGATAGTGTCACAAATAACCACTTCATCAATGACTGAATCTTTAATATTAGCGACGGCATTACCAGAAAATATGGGATGGGTAGCATAAGCAAATACCCGTTTAGCGCCTCGTTCCTTAAGTGCTTCAGCCGCTTTACACAAGGTACCGCCGGTATCGATCATATCATCAACCAATACACAGTCTCGATTAGCCACATCACCAATGATATGCATAACCTGGGAAACGTTTGCTCGTGGCCGACGTTTATCAATAATCGCCATATCGGTATCATTTAATAATTTAGCAATGGCGCGGGCACGTACTACTCCGCCTATATCGGGTGACACGACAATCGGATTGTCTAGATTTTGTTGTAGCATATCTTCTAACAAGATTGGACTACCAAAAACGTTATCTACCGGAACATCAAAAAAACCCTGGATTTGCTCGGCATGGAGATCGACAGTTAAGACACGGTCAACACCAACACTGGAAAGAAAATCGGCCACTACTTTAGCGGTAATAGGCACACGAGCTGAACGTACGCGGCGATCTTGACGTGCATAACCAAAATAGGGAATGACAGCGGTGATCCGACCAGCAGATGCACGGCGTAGCGCATCAACCATGACAACAAGCTCCATTAAGTTGTCGTTTGTTGGAGCACATGTTGATTGTATGATAAAAATATCGCCACCACGGACATTTTCATTAATTTGTACACTAACTTCACCGTCACTAAAACGACCAACCGCAGCATCGCCAAGGCTCGTATACAGACGATTGGCAACTCGTTGAGCAAGTTCCGGTGTAGCATTACCAGCAAAAAGCTTCATATCAGGCACGTAAAAAACCTCAGGCTTGCGTCTATAAAGATATTATCGACCAAAAATATTATTATATTAATGGCTTCAATATCTGGAAATCCCAGCGCGGAATGTATGCAAAGGAGATTGGTTAACGCCTTGCGCAACAAAACCCTGCACCCACTCTGGGGCTTTATTTAACACCTTACGGGCAGCTACTTCAGTTTCGAATTCAGCAAAAACGCAAGCACCTGTGCCGGTAAGACGTGATGATGTATATTCTAGCAGCCATGAAATAAGCTCTTCAACCTCAGGAAAACGTTTTCTTGCGATTGGTTCACAATCATTTGTGTATGGCCCTTGTAATAAAGCGCTTAATGAGCGTTTTATTGAATTTCGTTTTAATTCCGGATCAGCAAAAATTTGCTGGGTAGCAATATTTATTCCAGGGTGAGCCACTAAATACCATTTTTCTGCCGGATTTGCCGGCAGAAGTTGATCACCGATGCCTTCTGCAAATGCGGCGTGACCTTTTACGAATACCGGAACATCGGCGCCGAGCTGACGAGCAAGCTTAGCTAGCGTATTATCATCAATATTGGTTTGCCAATGGTGATTTAACGCAATCAATGTGGTCGCTGCATTAGAGGAACCACCACCTAAACCACCACCAATAGGTAATCTTTTATTAACATAAATATTCGCACCTTGCTGATTATCCGCGCGGCCTGTTTCCAGGCAATAATGTTGTAATAGACGCGCGGCGCTAATAATTAGGTTATTTTCTGCTGGTAGATTAATAAAGGGCGTAACTAGCCGAATTTGCTTATCTTCACGTGGTTCAATCGTGATTTCATCACCATAATTAAGAAATTGAAACAGAGTCTGAAGTTGATGATAACCGTCCGCTCGACGACCGGTAATATAGAGAAATAAGTTAAGCTTTGCTGGTGAAGGCCAGGTTAATGTCATTCGATTAGCGTCCAACTGTCCATTTTTAATTTGATACGTTGTTTACCTTGCGTTAATTCAATACGACTAGGTAGTTTAGGCTGGCTATCCTGATGATAAGCCAGGTAGTTTAACTGCCAGGTTTCGCCATTTTGCCTATATTCGATCGTTTTTAACAGCCCATTTTCGTCCAATGTGAATGAGGTAGCATTGGTTGGTAAGCCGATTAACCAATAGGGCAGATTTTCAATCGGGATTGCCATCCCCGTTAATTGATAAATCATCTGTGTTGGATGATTATTAACATATTTTTTACCTTCTCTATCCATTAGCTGAGTAACGCTTGGTGATACATTGAGCTCTAATTCTGTTGTTCCTAGTGGATTAGTCAGCAACAGGCGGTAATTAGACAGGGTATATTGTTGCCAAAAGAATTTGGCATAGGTTTTATTATCCGGGCCAATATAGGCAAAAGCACCACGGGTTTGAAATTTTGTCAGCTTGGCCAGTTGATGCTGGTGGCTTATCCATAAGGGATTGGTTATTGAACCGTCTTTTTCAGTTGTTAATTGTTGATTAAATGTACAGGCGGTCAAAAAAATAGCAAGTAGCGGAATAAATCGCCAACAAACATGACGCAAACTAGCAAACTGCTTGGCAATGAGTATCATTAAATATTTCCTATTCACTCGGTTGATATTAATTTTTTGCTATCGATCAGAATGTTACTCAGATAAATGTAACTATAATTGGGAAAAAATGCCCGATTTATTCATTTGCTTAGTTTAACATCTTTAATTGCTTAGTTGCATAAAGTAGAATACTACCTCAAAATTTCCTTATTAAAGTTATCGGTTTTATTTTTGTGTGCTTAACAGATGTTTAGAATCCATTTAGCTACTTGATTTAGTGAATATGACATTACTTGCACTCGGTGTAAATTATAAAACCGCGCCTATAACGTTACGTGAACGGTTGACCTTTGGGCCGGAACGAATTGAACATGCACTGGATAATTTACTCCAGCAGCCGTTTGTTCACGGTGGCGTTGTGCTCTCTACCTGTAATCGTACTGAGCTTTATCTCTGTGTTGAATCACAAGAATCTCTGCAAGATCAATTAATTGACTGGTTATGCAGCTATCATCGTTTAAATTTAAATGAGGTTAAAGCGAGTATTTATTGGCACCAGGATAATGCCGCTGTTAGCCATTTAATGCGTGTTACCAGTGGATTAGATTCATTGGTCTTAGGTGAACCACAAATTTTAGGTCAAGTTAAACAAGCGTTTTCTAAATCTCAGCATTATAAAAAATTATCGAGCGAGCTGGAGCGTTTATTTCAACGCTCATTTTCAGTTGCTAAACGTATTCGTACGGAAACAGAAATTGGTGCTAATGCAGTTTCGGTTGCTTTTTTAGCCTGTACCCTAGCTCGTCAAATTTTTGAATCACTGTCTGAATTGCATATTTTACTGGTAGGAGCCGGTGAAACGATCGAACTGGCTGCGCGCCATCTGTGTGAACATCGTGCTAAGCATTTGATTATCGCTAACCGTACTCGTGAACGCGCATCACGTTTTGCCAAACAAGTTGGTGCGGAAATTATCACTTTAGCTGAAATTGATACTCGTTTAGCGGAAGCAGATATTGTTATTAGTTCTACTGCCAGTCCTTTACCGATCATTGGTAAAGGGATGGTTGAACGGGCAATGAAAGCCCGGCGTAATAAGCCTATGTTGCTAATTGATATTGCCGTTCCGCGAGATATTGAACCGGATGTTGACAAGCTGAATAATATTTATCTCTATAGCGTTGATGATTTGCACGCTATCGTGCAACACAATCTGGAACAACGGAAAATGGCGGCAGTTCAGGCAGAGCTTATTGTTGAGCAAGAAAGTGCTTATTTTATGGATTGGTTGCGTTCTCAGTCATCAGTCAATACAATTCGTGATTATCGTAGTCAGGCAGAGCAAATTAGGACTGAAATGGTAGAAAAAGCGCTTGCTTCGCTGCGAAATGGTGCAGATAGCGAGCAAGTAATCAACCAATTGACCTATCAGTTAATGAATCGCCTGATCCACTCACCAACCAAATCACTCCAGCAAGCAGCAACAGATGGTGATATTCATCGTCTTAATATTTTAAAAGATAGCTTAGGACTGGAGCAAAATTAAACTACCTTAAGTAAGGTCTAACATAACGAATGAAGTCTTCAATAATTGCTAAGTTAGAAGCATTGCAGGAACGCTACGAAGAAATTCAAGCTCACCTGGTCGATGCAGAAGTGATCGCAGATCAAGAGCGTTTCCGGGCATTGTCTAAAGAGTATGCGCAGTTAACTGATGTAACTAAGTGTTTTCAGTCATGGCGCGCTGTTCAGCAAGATATTGAGACGGCTGAAACATTACTGCATGATCCTGAAATGCGTGAGATGGCTCAGGAAGAATTAAAAGAAGCGAAAAAGCGTAATGAAGAATTTGAACAACAGTTACAGATTTTGCTGTTACCAAAAGATCCCGATGATGAAAAAAATTGCTTTTTAGAAATTCGGGCCGGTACCGGTGGTGATGAGGCAGCAATATTCGCCGGTGATCTTTTTAGAATGTATAATCGCTATGCCGAATCCCGTCGCTGGCGCATTGAAGTAATGAATGCGAGTGAGGGAGAACATGGTGGATATAAAGAAATTATTGCCAAAGTTTCGGGTGATAGTGTTTATGGGCGTTTAAAGTTTGAGTCAGGCGGACATCGTGTTCAGCGGGTGCCGGAAACTGAATCTCAAGGGCGTATTCATACCTCTGCTTGTACCGTTGCTATTCTGGCTGAAATTCCGGCAACAGAACTACCGGACATTAACCCGAGTGACTTAAGAATTGACACTTTTCGTTCATCAGGTGCGGGTGGACAACACGTTAATACTACTGACTCCGCGATCCGTATCACCCATATTCCAACCGGAATTGTGGTTGAGTGTCAGGATGAACGTTCACAACATAAAAATAAAGCCAAAGCGCTATCGGTTTTAGCTGCCCGTATTCGCGCCGCGGAAGTGCAGAAACGTCGTGAAGCTGAAGCCTCTGAGCGCCGAAATCTACTCGGTTCAGGTGATCGTTCCGATAGGATTAGAACCTATAATTTTCCACAAGGACGCATCACTGATCATCGTATTAATTTAACGCTCTATCGCTTAGATGAAGTGATAGAGGGAAAATTAGATATGTTGATTCAGCCAATTATTAACGAATATCAAGCAGATCAACTTTCTGCTTTATCCGAGCAGGATTAATGAATTATCAGCATTGGCTAACTTATGCGGCTAATCAGCTTTGCCATAGTAATAGCGCAAAACGTGATGCTGAAATTCTGTTGCAATATATAACAGGAAAAACACGAACTTTCCTTATAGCGTTTGGCGAAACAGAATTAAGCGTCAAGCAACAACAGCAGCTTGAACATTTATTAGTTCGTCGTGCCAGGGGTGAGCCTATCGCGTATTTAGTCGAAGAAAAAGAGTTTTGGTCGTTACCAATAAAAGTTTCATCTGTTACATTAATCCCTCGTCCGGATACAGAATGCTTAGTTGAACGGGCATTACAATTATTATCGGATAAGCGAGCAGTAAAAATATTAGATTTGGGGACAGGTACCGGTGCTGTGGCGTTAGCTTTAGCATCAGAGTGCCCGCAAGCGCAGATAGTCGGTGTTGATATTAGTGATGCCGCAATTACATTAGCCCAACTTAATGCTGATAATTTGCTAATTAATAATGTCAAATTTTGCAAAAGTAATTGGTTTACTTCACTACCTATTCAGCAATTTGATATGATTGTCAGTAATCCACCTTATATTGATGAATGTGATCCACATTTACAGCAAGGTGATGTGCGTTTTGAACCTAAAACAGCATTAATATCGGCTAATCATGGGTTGGCTGACATTCAATTGATAATTGAACAATCAGCAAACTATTTAGCTAATAATGGATGGCTTTTACTCGAACACGGGTGGTTGCAAGGAAGGCAAGTAAGGCAGTTATTTTCCTGTCATCATTATCAACAGGTAGTAACTTTTCAGGATTATGGTGGTAATGATCGTATTACAGTAGGTCAATGGAAATGTGATGAAAACCATAGCTGATTTTGAATTTAATAAAGCACCACTGAGCGAAGGTATTATCCTTGTTTCACGGATTATTCGGCCAGATTTTCCTGTTAAACAAGTCAATGCACAACTTAGGCTTCTGGTTGCAGAAGCGAGGCAAGCAATACAAGCTGATGATGATATAGAAACGCAAGTATCTATATTATTAAAATTATTTTATCAAGACTGGCTTTTTAGCGGTGTAACAGGGGTTTATTCGCTTTCTGAGGCACTTTGGCTAGATAAAGTGCTAATAGCAAGACAGGGGGCACCTGTTTCATTGGGGACAATTTTTTTGCATGTTGCCACTCAATTGCAGTTGCCGGTTATGCCAATTATTTTTCTGACTCAACTTATTCTATGCGTTCGTCGAGATGATGGTACTTATTGGTATATTAATCCAATAAATGGTGAAACTCTCACCGAGCAGATACTTGATTTATGGGTTAAGGGAACAATTAGTCCTTTTGCTCATTTGACGCGAAAAGATATAGAAGAAACTGCACATAGAATTATCATACGCAAAATGTTTGATACAATAAAAGCGGCGTTGATGGAAGAAAAGAAAATGGAACAAGCACTAAGAGTTTGTGAAACATTATTAATTTTTGATCCGAAAGATCCCTATGAAATACGTGATAGAGGGCTTATTTTTGCTCATCTTGAATGTAATCATGTTGCCATTTCTGATTTAAATTATTTTGTTGAGCAATGCCCAGAAGATCCTGTTTCAGAAATGATAAAAATGCAAATCTATTCAATAAAAGGCCAGCAGGTTATATTGCATTGATCATCAAAAATCGTAATTAATTTGCTGTCATAAAAAGGGTAAGAGCATGCAATATAAAGTCGTCGCCATTGATGATATTAAAGTGGCAAATAATCTACCATTTGTTTTATTTGGTGGGATGAATGTGCTTGAATCGCGTGATCTGGCAATGAAAATTTGCGAACATTATGTCACCGTAACAGACAAGCTTAACATTCCTTATGTTTTTAAGGCCTCCTTCGACAAAGCGAACCGTTCTTCAATTCATTCTTATCGGGGCCCAGGGCTCGATGAAGGAATGAAAATTTTTCAAGAAATCAAACAAACATTTGGTGTTAAAGTCATTACTGATGTTCATGAACCAGCGCAAGCAGCACCAGTGGCTGAAGTGGTCGATGTTATTCAACTACCGGCTTTTTTAGCCCGGCAAACTGACCTAGTTGAAGCGATGGCAAAAACCGGTGCGGTTATTAATGTTAAAAAACCCCAATTTATTAGCCCCGGTCAAATGGGAAATATCGTTGAGAAATTTAAAGAAGCCGGTAATGAAAAGGTTATCCTCTGTGATCGCGGAGTAAATTTTGGTTATGATAACTTGGTCGTCGATATGTTAGGTTTCAACGTTATGATGAATGTATCAAAAGGTTCGCCAGTTATCTTTGATGTTACTCATGCATTGCAATGCCGTGATCCTTTTGGTTCTGCTTCCAGCGGTCGTCGTGCACAGGTTGCTGAGTTGGCAAGAGCAGGTATGGCGGTCGGTTTAGCGGGATTATTTTTGGAAGCACATCCAGATCCAACTAACGCTAAATGTGATGGGCCATCGGCACTGCCATTAACAAAATTAGCGCCTTTTCTTGAACAGGTTAAAGCCATCGATGATTTGGTGAAAAGTTTTACCCAATTAGACACCGCTAATTAATTGTTATTTTATGCAGTTAAATGAGGTTGTTACTATGTTTGGCGCTGATCTTCAGCGCCGCTATGGTGAAAAAATTCACAAGATCAGTTTGCATGGTGGTTTTAATTGCCCTAATCGGGATGGCTCATTAGGACGTGGCGGCTGTACCTTTTGTAATGTTGCCTCTTTTTCCGACGAACAACAACAGCAGTTTTCCATCCAGCAACAGATCGCGCAAAAAGTAAAAAAAATCCATCGTGCTCAACGTTATTTGGCTTATTTTCAAGCTTATACCAATACCTATGCTGAGGTTGCTATTTTAAAGGTGCTATATCAACAGGCATTAAATCAGGCTAATATTGTTGGACTTTGTGTCGGTACTCGACCGGATTGTGTTTCGCAACCGGTATTGGATTTATTAGTCGAATATCAGCAGCAAGGATATGAAATCTGGTTAGAGCTTGGTTTACAAACATCCCATGATAAAACCCTAAAAAAGATCAATCGAGGTCACGATTTTGCCAGCTATCAAAAAATAGCTCGAATGGCGGGCAAAAAGGGATTAAATGTTTGTGTGCATTTAATTGTTGGGCTGCCAGGCGAAACTACTAAAGAAAATCTGCAAACCATATCTCGCGTCATTGATACCGGTGTCGATGGTATTAAATTGCATCCATTACATATCGTTGATGGTAGTACAATGGCGAAAGCTTGGCGAGCAGGACGTTTGTTATCACTTGAATTAACTGAATATGTTGAAAAAGCCGGAGAAATGATCCGTCATACACCAAAAAATATTATTTATCATCGGATCTGTGCCAATGCCCGTAAGCCGACTTTACTTGCGCCAGATTGGTGTGCAAATCGTTGGTTAGGTATGAATGCGTTATATCAATATCTTAGTCGTTATGGCGGACAGGGATCGGCGGTATGAATGTGTGGTGGGGGAATTTAAATAGTTGCAGAAAGACATTTTATATGGCGGTGAGGGAGGGATTCGAACCCTCGATACGTTTTCACGTATACACACTTTCCAGGCGTGCTCCTTCAGCCACTCGGACACCTCACCGTTTATCATCCTAATATAGGATACTAGTATGACGGGGCGCTACTATAGGAAAAAGCAGACTAACCGTCAATAATATATTGCAACTTTTGCCTCTTTTTGTAGTTAACCAGATAAATAAAGAACAATCTGTTGAAAATATATTCGATATTGCGAGTTAATGTTTTATTGTCCTTATTAATAAGTAAAATTATTAAATATATAGCATAAGTTGGAAATAAGAATCAATGAATTTTCCGTGATTTGCCGAATACTCGGAACCCTCTTTAATCGCTCGCCAGAGGATCCTGTTATTAAACCGCTATTTGAATTGATTATGCAAGATCAATTGAAATTGTCATGGCCTTTAGAGCAAGATGAATTATTAACCCAATTAGCGGCTAGCAGTCAGGATCTGGCGTTAGTGATTAAAGATTTTAAGCAACTATTTCTTGATCCTACTTCTGCTATTGCTGACAGTATTAGTCAATATAGTGAAATATCCGCAACGGCAGTTAAAGAATTTTTACTCGCAAATGGCATACCGCTATCAGCGGAAAAAGCTGATCGTTTCGCTGCTTTGTTATTGGCAGCATCTTGGTTGGAAGATAATGCGGTGCAGGGATCCGTTATTAACCCAAATTCAGTTATTTGATCAGTTTATTTTACCTGCCAGCGAATTATTTTTTAGCCAAGTAGAAACCCATGCAGTAAGTAATTTTTATCCTACTTTAGTCATGATAACGCGTGAAGCTTTAGTCGCATTGCGTGAAGAGTTGGCGGATAATTAGTGACGCCGTCACTTAATGTTAAAATCTAACAGGCGAGAATAGAGCGCCTGTTATACCTTATTGGCTATTTGATGGTTGCTAATGTGCTCATTCTACTAATGGTATAACTAGCTTACCCGGTTTGACTTTAAGCCCTTTGGCAATTTTTTTGGCTAATGCTTCTGCTTTACTTTTTTCTGGTTGTAATAAATAGACAGGATTTTTTTCAAAATAAGTTTTTAAGGAGTTATTAACAATCGGCAGTATTGGACTAATTGTGCTGGCCATTTTTTCTGGAGTGATCTTGTGATCAGAAATTTCTAGCTGCTTTAAATAGATGGCGCCTGTATCAACATCAAAATAGGGCAGTGAAGTGATAGCTAAAGACACTTCGGCCTGTGTTGAACCAAATAGGGTTTCAAGGTTAATTTTAGCTACGCCCGTTAAGGTGATTTTATTCGGCTCAGTTCGACCTATTTGAGCAGCAAGATTAGCTAAATCGATACTGGCATCAGCAAGTCCAGCAATGCCTATTTTTTTACTATAGTGAGTATGTTTGATCAGATAGTTATTAATGGTGTCTTCACTAATATTGAATTCGGTTAATTGATCGCATCCAGCTATCACTCCACAGAGTAACAATAGTACTGCGGTAAAAAAATGCTTCATATTTTGTTTTTCTCCTGTAACTTTGATAGCAAGATTGTACACAATTATTCATCGTTATTGATGATAGTTTTGTTTTGCTGCTGATTAAATTGTTGGTACAAAGCCCATAAGGTTAATAATCCTATTATGCTTAATAGCTGCCAAGGTAGTGCCGGTAAATCCCACTGATATCCGATATCATATAGCCAACCGCCACCAATATAGCCTATTGCACCCCCTAAAGCGTGGCCTAATCGGCTAAAACCCATATAACTGCCGCGAGCGTGAGGATCTGCCAGTGAAGCACTTAATGTTTCACGTGCTGGCTCAGCAGTGATAGTACCTAAATAGAACAAACTGATCAGGGCAAAAAGTAGCGTCGGTGAATGGGTAAAGCCAATGGGCAGCATGGCCATGCTCATAAGAAGTAAACCAGTCATTAACCGTTGCTCGAGGCGAAAATGCTTTTCACTCCAACGGGCGATTGGATAGAGTAAGGTTAAAGAGATAATCGCTTCAATGGCATACATCCATTTAATGGCGGTCGGTGAACCGGTTATTTCATTAACGACAATTGGAAACATCAACATCACTTGCACGAACAAAATAAAATAGCCAGTCAGAGTAAGGATGTATTTTATAAAGCGTTGATCGCGAAAAACTTTACTCATACCGATACGAATCGGTGTTCGGCTAGTTGAGATACGATAAGCAGGCAACAACCAGGCGTTTGAAATGGCCGCGATAATAAAAATTGTTGTACCCGTCCAACAAACAAACTGAAAATCATACAGTAAAAGCCAGCCACCTAGTAGGGCACCGAGCACCGCGCCGGCACTATCTTGCATTAATAATAATGAATAAAAGCGACCTCGTTCATGGGGTTTGGTTAGCTTAATGACTAAAGCCGTACGAGGAGGATCAAATAAAGTTCCGCCTAAGGCGGATAGAATGCAGGATAACCACAAAATCCAGGGAACAGTAGCCATTGCCATTAAAGCAAAACCGACAGCACGTAACAACATGCCTAGCACTATCATTGGCTTAGCGCCAAAACGATCGGCTATTGCGCCGCCGAAAATACCTAAACCTTGTTGGAATATTTGTCTAAGGCCAAGGGCAAAACCAACCACTAAGCCAGGCCAACCTAATTGTTCAACAAAGTGAATCGATATTAATGGAAATACGACAAAAAACCCCAATACGACTAACATATTATCGAGTAAAAGAAAATATTTACCGAGGTTTCGCGCTTTTGTTACTGGAGACATTAAGCACCATTGGGTATCGCATAGTGATATTTTGTAAATATAATACTAGTAGATTAGATATACTTACTATTGTAAAAACAAAATATATTTATATTCAGCACAAATATCCTGGAGTTGGCCGAGATGTTTGGATATCGAATCAGAGAGCCTGAATGTTATTTTATTACTGAACGTTTGATCATACGGTTAGCTTGTGAAACCGATGCTAATCGTCTGGTTAATTACTATTGCCGGAACGAAAATTTTTTAAAGCCTTGGGAACCCATTCGGGATAGTAGTTATTATCAGCTTTCAGCCTGGAGTAAACGTTTGCATATTATGGCAGAAATGCATCGTAGAAAAAGTGCTTTTCATTTCCTGTTGTTAGATAAATGTGAGACTGAAGTTATCGGAGTGATTAATTTTAGCAATGTTATCCGAGGGGCTTTTCAGGCTTGTTATCTTGGTTATTCAATGTGTGAAATATGGCAAGGAAAGGGGTTAATGTATGAAGCATTAATACCCACAATTCATTTTATGCAATATCAGCAGCAGATGCATAGAATTATGGCAAATTATATGCCACATAACCATCGTAGTGGTAATTTACTGAAAAGGATAGGTTTCAAACCAGAGGGATATGCGAAAGCTTATTTACAAATTAATGGTGAATGGCGCGATCATATTTTAATGTCTCTGATTACCAAAAGTAACCAAGAATAATTTTGCAAAATAAAACCAGCATAATAATGACTGATTTTTATCTGCAGTTTAGTAAAAATAGTTATTCTAATTCATGGTCATGCTTACAGGTCGCTGATACACTTTATCAATCTATTATGGTCATCATTAATAAAGATATTGCATGAATCTACTAAAATCGTTAGCAGCGATAAGCTCTATGACTATGTTTTCCCGAATATTAGGCTTTATTCGTGATGCGATTATTGCCCGTTTTTTTGGTGCTGGTATGGCGACAGACGCTTTTTTTGTTGCTTTTAGATTGCCGAATCTTTTGCGCCGAATTTTTGCCGAAGGCGCATTTTCCCAAGCATTTGTTCCTATCTTAGCAGAATATAAAAATCAGCAGGGTGATGAAGCCACTCGCACATTTATTGCTTATGTTTCTGGTTTATTGACCTTGATTTTGGCCATCGTTATATTGGCAGGGATATTAGCGGCTCCTTGGATTATTTATATAACCGCACCCGGTTTTACTGATACACCGGATAAATTCGATTTAACCGTTCGTTTATTGAGAATCACTTTTCCCTATATTTTGTTAATCTCTTTAGTCTCGTTGGGGGGAGCTATTTTAAATACTTGGAACCGTTTTTCTGTTCCTGCTTTTGCCCCTACCTTACTTAATATCAGTATGATTATGTCAGTACTGTTGTTAGCTCCCTATTGTGAACCACCTATTATCGCGTTAGCGTGGGGGGTTTTTGCTGGTGGTATTTTACAATTGCTGTATCAATTACCTTATTTAAAAAAAATAGGTATGTTAGTGTTACCGCGTATCTCTTTGCGTAATAGCGGTGTGTGGCGAGTAATGAAGTTAATGGGGCCGGCGATTATCGGTGTTTCAGTAAGCCAAATTTCGTTAATTATTAATACTATTTTTGCTTCATTTTTACAATCAGGTTCTGTGTCGTGGATGTATTATGCAGACCGATTAATGGAACTTCCTACCGGGGTTTTAGGGGTGGCCCTAGGTACTATTTTATTACCTTCTTTGGCGAAAAGTTTCTCCACTGGTGATCACCAAGAATATCAGCGTTTAATGGACTGGGGATTACGGCTTTGCTTTTTATTAGCACTACCTTGCGCTATTGCATTGGCTATTTTAGCTCAGCCATTAACGGTGTCCCTTTTTCAGTATGGCAATTTTACCGGCTACGATGCGGTAATGACTCAGCGGGCCTTAATTGCCTACTGTGTCGGTTTAATGGGGTTAATTATCGTTAAAGTATTAGCGCCTGGGTTCTATTCGAGACAAGATATTAAAACACCGGTCAAAATCGCGATTATTACCTTAATCTTGACACAATTAATGAACCTTGCTTTTATTGGCCCGCTTAAACATGCTGGATTAGCCTTATCAATCGGCTTAGCGGCATGCTTTAATGCTTTGATGCTTTATTGGCAATTACGCCGCCAGGCAATTTTTATCCCACTAGCTGGCTGGGGGAAATTCTTGGTCAAATTAGTGGCCGCTTTAATGGTTATGGTCGCAGTATTATTACTGGTATTAAATTTTATGCCGGCGTGGGAGCAGGGAAATATGTTGATGCGGATTATGCGGTTATTATTGGTGGTTTTCGCCGGTGCAATAAGTTATTTTGCGGCATTATTTGTTTTTGGTTTTCGTTTGCGAGACTTTTCACAGCGGGCTATTTAGTTCACTAAGCGACAAATAGATTTGATTAAGTGATTATATAGAGTAAAAAAGCGTTAACGCGCTTTTTTATTACCCATCGAAACCGATAAGCTTACTGACTATATAATCTGAAAATAGCATTGGGAATAGATAGATTTGGTGCGTCCGAGTGGACTTGAACCACCGACCCCCACCATGTCAAGGTGGTGCTCTAACCAACTGAGCTACGGACGCACTAGAAAGATATCGCTAACAATTGGTGCGTCCGAGTGGACTCGAACCACCGACCCCCACCATGTCAAGGTGGTGCTCTAACCAGCTGAGCTACGGACGCAATAAGAATTGCTATGGCGACAATGTGGAAACGAATATTAACGGGCAGTTTCCATTCTGGCAAGGGAAAAATACAATTTCACGTCTAACTGCTCGTATTTAATGCTATTTAGCATAAAAGAACAATTTTCATTGTTTATACCTTGTGCCCGTTTGACTAAATAGTTATCGAGTTGAATGCTTTAACACAAACTCGTCTGATTGGCGTTGAAGCCATAATATGCGAGAAAGTATCATGATAGCGGATGCCGTTAAGCCAATAATAAAACCAATCCAGAAACCCTTAGGCCCCAGGTGTGGCACAATAAAGTCAGTTAAACCAAGTAGATAACCTGTTGGCAAACCGAGCAACCAGTAAGAAATGAAAGTGATAAAGAAAATCGAACGGGTATCTTTATAGCCGCGTAATATACCGGCACCAATTACCTGAATGGCATCGGAAATCTGATAGATTGCAGCGAATAACATTAATTGTGACGCCAAAAGGACCACTTCTGGATTGCGATTATACATTAATGCGATCTGTTCCCTGAGTGACACTGTCACAAGTGCGGTGCAGCAAGCTACCGTTAAACCGACCATAATACTAGCATAGGCGGATGTTTTTGCGTTTTTAGTTGAAGCGCCGCCTAAATTATAACCAACACGAATCGTTGCAGCCATACCAAGAGAAATAGGAAACATAAACATTAATGAACTAAAATTTAAAGCCACTTGATGTCCTGCAACAGCAATAATGCCTAATGGCGCGACCAATAAGGCTACAATAGCAAAAAGCGTCACTTCAAAGAAATAAGCTAGACCAATAGGTAAACCTAGCGCGAACAGACGTTTTAATAAAGAGAAGTCGGGTAAGGCAAATTGTTTGTTAGCGCGGATGTCGCGTTGTGTAGGAGTATGGCGGATATACCAGCGCATAAAAAAGAACATTGCCCAATATACTGAGGCAGTGGCTACACCACAACCGACACCACCCAGTGCCGGTGCACCAAAATGACCATAGATAAAAATATAGTTGATCGGTATGTTGATAAATAAACCAAGGAAACCTATAAACATACCCGGTTTTGTTTTAGATAATCCATCGCACTGACTACGTAAAACTTGATAAAAAAGATAGCCTGGTGCTCCCCACATAATGGCATGTAAAAACCGCACCGCTTTATTTGCCAGTTCGTGATCAATATTAGGCATATTATTTATAATATGATGGGCGTTATAAATAACACCAATGACCAAAAGTGATAAAAAGAAAGCTAGCCATAAGCCTTGTTGTATATGATTACCGATAACTTGACGGCGGCCTGAACCATTTAATTGCGCTACCACGGGGGTTAAAGCCATTAATAAACCGTGGCCAAACAAAATAGCAGGTAACCAAATAGACGTTCCTACCGCAACAGCAGACATATCAGTTTCACTAACTTTGCCTGCCATTACTGTATCGACAAAACCCATTGCGGTTTGTGAGAATTGAGCAAGAATAATCGGAATACCCAATGCTAATAGGCTTTGTGCCTCTTTAAAATATTTATTCACCCACCATACCTTATAAAAAATGAAGAGAAGCCGGAAAAGGAATTGATCCGTTAAAAATCTACTTATTGTATCGATTTGGTAAAGTTATCGCCATAAATAGATAGAAAGCTACCATATTTTATGTTTCTAGAGTGCTTATCTAGCATAACTGACGTAGAATGATGACTAATCTTTTATTAAAGTTGGGAACTCAAGATATGTTTACAGGCATTGTGAAAGGAAAAGGAACATTAATTGCGGTTGAAGATAGCGTTAATTTTCGTACTTATACTATCCAATTCCCTAGTGAATTACTCGCTGGTTTAGAAACAGGCGCCTCTGTGGCTAATAATGGCTGCTGTTTAACTGTTACCCATATCAATGGGGATAAGGTGAGTTTTGATTTAATGAAGGAGACTTTGCGACTAACAAACTTAGGCAGTTTAAAACTAGGCGATATGATTAATTTAGAAAGATCAGCAAAATATGGTGATGAAATTGGTGGCCATGTTATGTCGGGTCATATTATTACTACCGCCGAAGTTGCTAAGATTTTCAAAGCTGAAAATAATCTGCAAATTTGGTTTTATGTGCATGATAAACAATTAATGAAATATATTCTGCATAAGGGATTTATTGGTGTTGATGGAATCAGCTTAACAGTCGGGGATGTGGTTAATAATCGTTTTTGCGTCCATCTGATCCCAGAAACCATTGCGCGTACCACGCTGGCAGACAAGCGTCTTGGTGAAAAAGTTAATATAGAAATTGATGCTCATACCCAAGCGGTAGTTGATACTGTTGAACGGGTGATGGCACAAAAAATATAATCGTGAGCTGTATTAAGCCTGTCGCCGCGCCATTTTAATTAGGTTAAGTAATTGTTAAAAGAAGAGGCAGGATCTGATAAACAGTAGGTAACGGTTTCTTCTTATTCAAACAAGGTTAATGCCGAAAGGGCTTTTTTGTCTCTAATTTACTTATTTGTTGTTAAGTGTAGCTCGGCAAATAAGCTCTTCACTACACGAAAAATCGTCTTACTAAAAATGTGTTGCCAGTATTAAGTTTGATAATTGTTTTTTCTCTCCTCCTCCTTGCATAGGTTATTGGATCACTTAAAAACATCTTTGTGGATAAAATATAACTGCGCTATAGCATGCAATCGCCAACTTATTGTTCTCTGAATTTTATTTGCATAATCAATTGATAATAAAAGTAAATTCCTTCATTCAGTAAGTTCATGTGAATAAGTCAATAGAATTTATCACTGAGATAGAAAAATATAAAGCTGACAATGACAATTGTAGAGTAAATAGAAAACAGGAATCCAAAAGGCAACTTGAAGGCATTCAAGACTGGATACCGCAGTGATGAGGTTTTCTTACAATTTTGATTTCTGATGTTAACAAATCTAATCTATTCAAGTTATTAGAGGTCACAATGGAGATAAAAATTGCACATGATTTAGTCAATTTTTTAGAGTTTTTGGGTGTTGACTTAGCATTTGGGGTATCTGGTGGCTTTATCGTACCGATATGGCAAGAACTTTCTAGCTCAAAAAAAATAAATGTTATACATTGCCGCACCGAGGTGGGTAGTGTGTTTTGCGCGTCAGAATATAGTCTTTGTCATAATAAAATAGCGATATCTTTTGCGACGGCAGGCCCAGGAATAAGTAATGCATTGACAGGGTTAAAAACGGCAAAGCTTGATGGAGCCAGAGTAATATTTATCTCAGCTATCACGACAGAATATCACGATGGGCTATGGGGGATGCAGGAAACAACGGTGAGAAACGTCAATGCGCTTGTACAGCATGATGGGCAAGGATATTTGGATAAAGTATTTGTTGTTAAGAATGAGGATGAATATTTACAAGCTAGAAATGTTATTCAGAAACTCGCTTTATTAAATAATCATTTTGTTATCGGTGTTTTTTTAACGACTAAGATACAAATATTAACCATAAAAAAACAACTGTTGCCTAACTTGCTGTCAACGATCACCGAAAACTGATCCACTTTTTATCTAAATCCGATCAATCAAAATTGATCCACTGTTTTACTCAGTTATTGCTCCTGAGCGCCGCTTATCTTTCAATCGGTAGCTTTCACCGCTTAATTGCAGTACATGCGAATGATGAAGTAAACGATCAAGCATAGCGGCAGTTAATGTTGCGTCATCAGCAAAAGCACTTGGCCATTGCCCAAATGATAGGTTACTCGTCAATATGACACTGCCATGCTCATAACGCTTGGCAATCACATTGAAAAACAGGTTTGCTTCTTCTCGCCCA